>NZ_JBYKYF010000143.1:0-7808 GCF_057736855.1 Sporomusa sp. | reverse complement strand
TATGATTTCACGCGGTGGTGGATTTGGCATTTGGGGCGATCTGGTGACAGGCGTTATTGGTTCTTATATCGGGGGATATTTGTTTAAGTTTTTGGGAATATCGGCATATGGCACAATCGGAGCTATTATTGCTAGTACTGTAGGAGCCGTTGTTCTTCTATGGGTCATACGGATGTTTAATGTGGCACCTGCCGCCAATAAGAAAAAGTAATAAAATATGCTACCGCCATCAAGGGCGGCATATTTTTTGGGTCTCATTGTATTTGCAGATACTTTCATGTGAGTCATGAGCTACTTTTCTCTGAGGTGGAGACAGTGGAGTTCTAATACTTGTACTCGGATAATAATGTTAATATGAAACATAATATCAATAGTATGTAAAAAGGGGGGATGGTAGTGAATTTGGAAGAAGAAGCTAAAAGGGATACAAATCCGACTAATTTTGACTGGTTAGAAAATCCGGATATAGCGTTGAATGATTTGGACGAAAAAGAATGTCTGAGTATTGCCATGTCAAGTTATTACCTATTATACCGGTAATTGCATATACCAACCCATGTGCTCAAGCTTAGATCCAGACAACGCTAGCTTATAAAGTAACATGAAAACTTATTTACTGGGTTGTACATTCAAATAATTTATGTTAAAATATAACAAATATTATTTAGTAATATATATCAATGATAAGGATATAAGGGCGTGAATTTATGTTGATAAATCAGGAATTAGCAAAGCAAACTGGTAGGACAGATAGGCGGCTATGGCCGGCCAGAGGGAGTCTATTGGTTTTTGCCGGTATAATCTATCTAGTGCTAATGTTAGTATAATATTCATGCATTCGGGTCTCTTGCGTGTAAGCAAGGGGCTTTTCTTTTTTGATCAACTATTGGCTTATATTCTATTGTATAATATTTTTAGATGCCAGAATGTTTTTACGAGAGGAATGGTGCCATGAGGAACAAGCGAGTGATTATGGTAGTGGGATTGCTTTGGTTATTGGTGGTGAGCATGACTAGCCCGGCTATAGCCCAGGATAAGGCGGATAATCCAATTGACCAGGCGTTTGCCGGTGATTTTGCGGCAGCAATAAGTACTGTAGAGTTAAATTATGTAGCAGAAAAGTATCGGGCTGCCTGGAAAGCGGAACTAGACAATGCGGCTAGCGTGATTAAACGGCAATATAAGTTTACGGAAGATCAAAAAAAGGTTGATGCTTATATAACCGCTTATGAACAGGTAGCGGTTGCTGCTGGTGATGTAGAATGGATTAACTGGTCGGATACAGATGAAAGTCCGGAAACGAGATGGTTTGGTACAGGGGCTGCCAGCGCCAGATTATTGGCAGAAGCGAAGATTTATAAACAGGCAACGCTTACTTTGATCCATATGAATCATGGTTTGATAGGCGGTCCTGACGGGAACGGTACATATCATTATATTTATACCGGTAAAGGGGCAGAATTACATACATTACGAGAGTCGCTATAAACTTTTTTTGAAAAATAACTAAGCCTGGATAACGCACATTGTATCCAGGCTTAGTTATTTTGGCTTCATCGTCGCATAAAAGGCTGGAGTTTTTCTTGCAGATGACTCCAGGACCGCTTCGAAAATACTACAGGCAGAGTTGCTTCCTTAGCTTTGCGTTTTACCAGTTCGGCGATGTTATGAGATAAGTAATCAGTAAAGATCAGAACTAAATCGGTATTGGCTGGTATTTGAATATCTTCGGAGACTCTTTTACGCCCTTTGAAATGCTTCAGTGATGTAACGCCGGCTTTCTGGAGATTAGCGGGAATATTGCCTAAGTCATCTGCACCAACAATAAATACAGACATCATTGACACCTCTTAAATGAAAATTATTCTCAATTAGATTATAATGGTAATATTATCCTACGTCAATAGTATGTATAAATTTTTGATAATTATTCTCATTAAAATATATTACTTCAGACTTCAGCCAGATGCAGGCAATCTGGCATTGACAAAAATGTCCAATGAAGAGTACAATAAATACGTACATTCCTCTACCAGCATGCTGATAGCGTGCTTTTTTTCTTATTAACAAATTAACAAATAGGCAGGAATTGCAGATGATTACAGTACGGGACAAAGTAAGGTTTGTTGAAACCGATTTGATGGGAGTAGTGCATCACTCCAATTATTTTCGCTGGTTTGAAATGGCGAGAGTGGAGTATTTGCGGCAGCTTGGTATTTTACTTACCGATATGATGGCTGAGGATATTGTGTTTCCGATTACGGAAGTAGAGTGTAAATACCGGGCACCAGCAAAATTTGACGACTATATTCTAATCGAAGCCGAGTTGGCAGAAGTATCAAGGGTAAAAATGGTGTTCACCTACCGGGTGCTCAGAGAGCACGACGGTATGTTATTGGCTACTGGACGCACGCAAAACGCCTTTACCAACAAACAAGGGCGAATTATTCGCTTGCCGGATAAGTATTTTACCAAACTTACTAAGCCATTCCCGTAGGTTGCTTGGCGTTTTCAGCGCCAGCAGCCTGTTGCATATTATGTATGACGCCTAGAGAGACTAACTAGATAGAGGATGGCGTTATGGGAGATGGTGCGCCAATACTAAAGATAGAGGTAGCTGCTGTACATGCTTACCATGACAAGCTCGGCACTCGTGCGCAAGGACGGGTGTGTTTATATTTTTCCGCCGAATTACTGCGGGCCGAGCAGGTTGTCAGAGGTTTTATCCATTGTTCCTGGAATGCGAGATTTCTACCAGGTTTGCATGATACATGTACAGGATTATCGTGTAATAGTATAAACTACAGGGTTTCTTGCCGATACCCGGATACGGAGGCAGTAGTATGGAATTTCTAGCTGTTTTATTAGTTATTGTTTTAGGTGCGGTGGTTGGGATATGGCTGTATATCCTCAAACAAGGTGATGCCAATTTCAAATTTATTGTTGATCAGCGTACTGAGTTTCGATTAATAGACATAACCAAGGATACAGCAACTTTCTCCAGCACGATACCATTTGTCAATAATGGAACACAGGCTGGTACCCTAATGGACGTATTTCCCCGCCATTATTTGCCATGTGAACAGTTTGATGCCGTGGATGTTGACTCTCGGCTGACTTTGGATAAAGCCAACCGCAGTGACGGTTACTGGGAAGCTTACATTGTATTTAAGAATACCGGTGGTTCGATTATTTTGACAGTGAAATTTACTGCAAAATCAGGGGATATCAAAGCGGCACTTGCCGATATGGTAGATATGCCGATTGACATTTTTTATCAGGTTGTTGCCCGCGGGCCATGGTATATTCAGAAAGAACGCTTGATTATGACTGCTGAAGAAATCCATAAGGCTCTTGCCACAGGCGAACAGGCTACAGCCAGATAGGGGGATTACATATGACAGAGCAGGTGTTAGAACTTAAACCGGTACCTACCCGGATACTTACCCATAAGGATGATATTGTAGATATAATTGAACAATATGCCAAAGATGATATTGGCCCCAATGATGTGGTAGCCGTAGCTGAAAGTGTTGTTGCCATTACTCAGGGAAGATTTATCCGGCCGGAAGAAATAAAGCTGTCATTAATGGCCAGGGTTCTTTGCCGCTTTGTACCACAAGAGGGCAGCTTATCCAGTTGCTATGGTATGCAGACTGCGATGAATTCCGAAGGAACTTGGAAAATCGCTTTCTGTATGTTTATTGGTATGCTTGGTAAACTTGTGGGGAAAAGCGGTCTATTTTATAAGCTGGCTGGCGGCCAGACGGCACTGATTGATGATGTCACTGGCACAATGCCACCTTATGATAAACATTTGGTATATGGCCCTGACAATCCTAACGGTGTGGCGGAAGCTATAAAACAACGGCTGGGATGTTATGGCGCAGTGGTTGCTGACGTCAATGACCTTAAACGGGCAGCGGTGCTTGGCGCGACGAAGGGACTTGACCCGAACGAACTAGCGCAGATTCTTATTGATAACCCATTTGGCAATGCCAGTCAGAAAACACCGATTGTTATTATTAAAAACTATGGTTTAGCTGCACAAAAAGCTACTGCACAATAATATTTTTATCAGAAGACAGAGGGTAGAGGCTATCCTCTGTCTTATATATCCTAATAAAAATTTATTACACAGATGAGGGCAACTTCGGCTTGAGCTGTCGCCAGAGGCTTGGCACAAGCCATGTTCACTATATCGAGGAGGCGAGAGGCTATGGCCCGCATCGGCATTACGACAACTGTGCCAGTTGAAATTATTTTGGCAGCAGGGCATATTCCTGTTGACCTTAACAATATATTTATTACTAGCCCGCAAGCCGGCAGACTGGTAGAATTTGCGGAGGAAGCTGGTTATCCCAGGAATATTTGCGGCTGGATAAAAGGATTGTATTCTGTCGTGGTTAATAAGGATATTGCCGGTTGTGGCAGTATCGATAAGGTTATTGCGGTTACGCAGGGTGACTGCAGCAATACTCATGCCCTTATGGAAACTTATGAATTGGTTGGAATTGAGACCATTCCTTTTGCTTATCCGTTTGACCGGGATTATGATTTACTAAAATTGCAAATGGAAAAACTTATGGATGTTCTAGGAACAGACTGGGAAGCAGTTACCGCAGTAAAACGGCAGTTGGACAAGCTGCGTTTGAAAGTCGCTGAGATTGACCGCTTAACTTGGGAGGAAAATACGGTTAGCGGTTTTGATAATCATTTGTACCAAGTAAGCTGTAGTGATTTTAATAGTGATGTGGTGACTTTTTCTGCGGCTGTGGATACATTTTTGGCGCAGGCGCAGAGTGCTGCCGAATATACGGATGAGCTCAGACTGGGGTACATTGGCGTACCGCCCATCTTTCCTGATTTGTACTCCTATCTAGAAAGTATGGGTGCACGGGTTGTATATAATGAAGTGCAACGGCAGTTTGCTATGCCGTTTGCTACGGACGACATTGTTGAACAGTATCGGCTGTATACTTATCCGTATGGCGTATTTGGCCGGATTCAGGATATTGAGGCTGAGATCGAACGTCGCAATCTGGATGGAATTATTCATTACGTACAAAGTTTTTGTTTCCGTCAGATTGAGGATATTATTTTACGGGAAAAGCTGGATATACCTATTTTGACTATTGAAGGCGATAAACCTGGAAAAATTGACGCCAGAACTAAGCTACGGATTGATAGTTTCTTGGAGATGCTGCGTTAGTATCTACTACGCCCCAATCCGCTATGTTCTTAATTCATTCTGTGGCGTTAGACATGGCAGAGTAAAGGAGGCAATTTCATGTATTGTGGTATTGATTTGGGCAGCCGAAGTGTAAAATTAGTCATCATGAGTCCTGACACGAAAGAACTCATCGCCTCCAATATCTATGAGACTGCGAAATTTTACCGGGAGTATGGTCACAGAACCGACGATGGTTTGGCGGTAGACTTTGGGGCGCTAGGGTTTCCGGAGGTAACTAACCTGATAGCTACCGGATATGGCCGTAACACCATGAATATTGTCGGGGCAACCATTATCCCGGAGTTAAAAGCACATATGCTGGGGGTAATCTATCAGACTGGTCTTACCGATTTTACCTTACTTGATCTAGGTGGACAGGATAGTAAGGTTATCAAAGTCCGTAAGGGTCGGATGGTGGATTTTCAAACCAACGACAAGTGTGCAGCAAGTACTGGACGCTATTTGGAGAATATGGCGGCCGTGCTGGATATTTCGTTAGAAGAACTGGCCGACTACAGTGAGAATCCGGTGGAGCTTAACGCTACTTGTGCTATCTTCGGTGAATCAGAGCTTATCGGGCGGATGGTGGAAGGGTATACTACTGCTGAGTTGGCGGCTGGTGTAAACTATAGTATTTATAAACGGATTAAACCGATGCTCGCTGCACTCAAAAGCGATACGATTGTTTTTACTGGCGGGGTAGCGCTCGGCAGTGCGATTAAAACTTTTATTACCCGGGAAATGGGCACTGAAGTTATTGTTCCTGCTCATCCGCAACTCAATGGCGCGATTGGCTGTGCGGTATACAACCTGAAAGCATAGTTCAAGGGTATCGCCGAATAGGTAGCCAGTTTTGATTGGAGGCGAAGGACATGTTATTGGGAATTGACGTTGGCGGAACCTTTACCGATGCGGTAATTATTTCTGGCGGTCAGGTTTTGGCATCAGCTAAGACTCCAACTAACCACCAGGCACTATTAAGTGGAATAATCAGCGTTATTGATAAGGTGCTTACCGGTTTTCCTGCCAATACCATTCGCCGGGTGGCCTTATCGACAACAATTGTGACCAATGCCTTAGTGGAAGGAAAAACCGATAAAGTAGCACTATTTATAGTGCCGGGACCAGGGCTAAATCTTACTGGTCTGATACCCGGAGAACCACAGATTTTGTCAGGCTATACCGACCATCGCGGACGGGAGCAGGCCAAAGTGGTAGAGGCAGAAGTGGCTGAAGCTTGCTGTACGCTGCAAGATGTTGCGGTTGCCGCTGTAGCTGCCAAGTTTGCGGTGCGTAATCCGCGGCAGGAGCAGACGGTGGCCAACTGGGTCAATACTTATCTGCAGCCAGACTATATAACGCTTGGGACACAGGTTTCCGGTTCGCTCAATTTCCTTCGCCGCATTAATTCAGCCTATTTTAATTCGGCTGTGTGGCGGATATTTAGTCAGTTTGCGGCGGCGGTGGAAGATGCGCTTGCCGAACGGGGCATGAATGCGCCACTATATATTTTAAAGGCAGATGGTGGTACGCTGCCGCTGGCGGCAGCTAAGTTTACACCGCTTGAGGCTATTTTTACTGGACCGGCAGCCAGCGTGCTCGGAATTATGGCTATGGTCAGCCCGGAAAAAGCCGCAATCTCACTGGATATTGGTGGTACTACTACTGATATTGCCTTATGGCAAAACGGTATGCCGTTATTTTCCCCAGGGGGAGCCAAGGTCAATAATTACCCGACAGCGGTTCGGTCATTTTGCCTACGGTCAGTTGGACTCGGGGGCGACAGTTATGTTCGCCGCGAAAACGGTATTCTGGCTGTTGGGCCCATGCGCCGAGGTCCGGCTATGGCTAATGGCGGCTCAGAGCCTACGGTGACAGATGCACTTAGGGTCGCTGGATTCATAGATTATGGTGACTTAGCGTTGGCTAGGCAGGCGATGGCGAGAGTTGCTGCTGCAGAACAGACGCCGGAAGAGGCTGCCTGGGAAACACTGCGGTTAGCGGTCGCTATTGTGTGTCAGGCAATACAGGACATATTGGCAGAAGCCGCTTCTCGTCCTGTGTACAAAGTGGAAGACATAGTGTGCAGTAAACCATTTACGCCAGAACTGCTGATTGGGGTGGGCGGTGCGGCTAAGGGGCTTGTGCCGTTGGTGGCTAAACAACTGGGCTTGTCCTGGCAGTTACCGCCAGGACACATGGTAGCTAATGCGATTGGGGCTGCTGCTGCCAGACCGACAACCGAAATCACCCTTAGAGCTGATACGTCGCAGGGTGTTTATACTGTGCCGGAGTTAGGCATTATCCGGGAATTTGATAAACGACGCTTTACTCTGGATGATGCTTGGCGTGCTGCTGCTGAGCATCTGGCAGAAAGGGCAGCCGCTGGGGGCATAGCTGAAGCCGCTGGCTACAGTGAACGTTTGTACGAGGAACAGTTTAACCTGGTTCGCGGGTTTCATACCGTTGGTAAGATTATAACATGCAAACTGCAGATAAAGCCCGGTGTACTTATGCCGGTAGCGATGCGGGAGGCGGAACCATGATGGCTAGAACGCTAGGGTTAGTATTTTTT
>NZ_JBYKYF010000142.1:0-7859 GCF_057736855.1 Sporomusa sp. | reverse complement strand
TGCCAGCGCTCTTGAAGTTGCTGGTATTAAGAAAGCCAATTAGAATAATAAATTAATTTGCGTGATTCCATGGCGAAAGCATCAAATCGAATATCAACCCAATGAACTGAAAGTTATATTTTCTAGTCAGAATAAAAAGCCAGCACTCTTCAAAAAAGCGCTGGCTTTTTAACGGCTAGGCTACTGGGAAAGCAGTGTCCAGATAGTAGTGCTTCTCAGTACGACTTGACATAGTTTGTTTGTATAGGTATAATAAAGCCAGTTACATACAAAATCGGCGAAGAATGGAAAGAGTAGGCTGATGCACCTGTTTAGAGAGGAAGCCCAAGGCTGAAAGGTTTCTCTGTGTGCAAGCTGAAGGTCGTCCAGGAGCCGCCCCGCTGAACTTAGGGAGTAGGCGTGGCCGGAGTGCCCCGTTACGGCAATTAAGTGTCCGGCTGATTTTGGCTGGAAATCAAGGTGGTACCGCGGAAAGTAATTCTTTTCGTCCTTATAGTGGACGAAAAGAATTTTTTTTATTTATATTTAGTAGACAGATAAAGCTAAATTTATTCAGTATGCAATATAGTTTTAAGGAGGACATATGGAACAGAAAAACAATATTCCAACCGTCTATGATCCACAAGCCGTTGAGGCCAAATGGTATAAGTTTTGGGAAGAAAACCGCCTATTTCATGCCGAGGTAGATCACAATAAACAACCCTTTAGTATTGTTATTCCACCGCCCAATGTTACCGGACAATTACATATGGGACATGCTCTGGATAACACTCTGCAAGACATTCTTATCCGGTTTAAGCGGATGCAGGGCTATAATACGCTGTGGATGCCCGGTACCGACCATGCAGGGATTGCCACCCAAATCAAGGTAGAAGAAGTGCTGGCCCAGGAAGGGAAAACTCGTTATGATTTAGGACGCGAGACCTTTATTGACCGGGTATGGGAATGGAAGGCCCAATACGGCAGCCGCATCATTAATCAACTCAAGCGTCTTGGTGCTTCTTGTGACTGGGAGCGTGAGCGCTTTACCATGGATGAAGGCTGCTCAAAAGCTGTACGGGAAGTATTTGTCAGTTTATATGAACAAGGGCTTATTTATCAGGGAAATCGTATTACCAACTGGTGTCCGCGCTGCAATACAGCACTCAGTGACATTGAAGTAGAACATGAAGAGCAGCCAGGTCATTTGTATCATGTTCGTTACCCAGTGGAAGGCGTTGACGGCGAGTATGTGACCATAGCTACTACCCGTCCGGAAACCATCTTAGGTGATAGCGGTGTGGCGGTTCATCCCGATGATGTCAGATATAAGCATTTGATTGGCAAATATTTGGTGTTACCGCTGGTAGGCCGCCGTTTGCCGATTGTTGCTGACGAATATGTTGACCCGTCATTTGGTACTGGTGCTGTAAAAGTAACGCCGGCGCATGATCCTAATGACTTTGAGATGGGGTTACGGCATAAGCTGCCTGAAATCATTGTCATGAATCCTGATGGTACTATGTCTGCTGATACTGGCAAGTATGCAGGTATGGATCGTTATGAGTGCCGCAAGGCGTTGGTTAATGATCTCAAAGAACAGGGATATCTGGTAAAAATTGATGAACATCATCACGCTGTTGGTCATTGCCAGCGCTGCAGCACGGTGGTTGAACCGCTGGTATCCAAACAATGGTTTGTTAAGATGCAGGAGTTAGCCAAACCAGCCATCGAAGCGGTAACCTCAGGAAAAATTCAATTTGTTCCTGAACGGTTTACTAAAATTTATATTAACTGGCTGGAAAACATTAGGGACTGGTGTATTTCCCGCCAGATCTGGTGGGGCCATCGTATTCCAGCTTGGTACTGTGATTGTGGTGAAGTTACCGTATCAAGAGAAGATATTACAGCCTGCCCTAAGTGTGGCGGTAAGGTAGAGCAAGATCCTGATGTGCTTGATACTTGGTTTAGTTCAGGATTATGGCCATTTTCCACTATGGGGTGGCCGGAAGATACAGCCGAGTTAAAGCAATTTTATCCGACCAGTGTTTTAGTGACAGGCTATGATATTATTTTCTTCTGGGTAGCCAGGATGATTATGATGGGCCTGAAGTTTAAGCAAGAGATTCCTTTCCGTCATGTCTTTATCCATGGTTTGGTGCGCGACAGCCAGGGAAGAAAGATGAGTAAGTCGCTTGGAAATGGTATTGACCCACTAGATGTAATCGAAAAATACGGTGCTGATACCTTACGGTTTATGTTAGTTACAGGCAATACGCCGGGAAATGATATGCGTTTTTACTGGGAACGCGTAGAGTCCAGCCGGAATTTTGCCAATAAGATTTGGAATGCTTCGCGATTTGTGCTTATGAACCTTGAAGGGTTTGATCCTGCATTTGTACCAGATGCTAAAGCTTATACGCTTGCTGATCGTTGGATTTTGAGCCGTTATAACCGGACGGTGGCTGATGTTACCCGGAATTTGGAACGCTTTGAACTTGGGGAAGCTGCCCGCATGATTTATGAATTCATCTGGGATGAGTTCTGTGATTGGTACATTGAGTTGGCTAAAAGCCGTCTTTATAATAAAGAAGATGCTGAAAGCCGCAAAGTGGCCCAATATGTTCTTAATTTTGTGTTGGGTAATACGCTTACTCTACTGCACCCTTTCATGCCATTTATTACGGAAGCCATTTGGCAAAGCCTGCCGCATGAAGGTTTAAGTATTATGACCAATCGCTGGCCAGTACCAGACGCTTCATTATCTTACCAACAAGATGAGCAGCTTATGGGTATTTTGATGGAAGTAATTAAAGCGATTCGCAATATGCGGGCTGAAGTGAATGTACCGCCAGGGAAAAAGAGCGAGGTTATTTTACAGATTGCCTCCGATGAGCTTAGAACCCAAATGGAGACCCATATCAACTATATTCGCACATTAGCTGCTGCTGAGCCGGTGACCATTCTTGCTGCTGATGCCGCTGTACCGGAGAACGCTATGACAGCAGTGGCCAATGGCGTTGAAATTTACTTACCACTCAAAGGCCTGATTGATGTTGATAAAGAAACAGCCCGTCTAAATAAAGAATTGATGAATCTCGAAAAAGAAATTTCCCGTATTGCCACTAAACTGGATAACCCAGCTTTTACCGCCAAAGCTCCTGCATCGGTTATTGAGAAAGAACAGGCTAAACATGCTGAGTATCTGGAAAAACAAGCAGCTATTAAGGAACGCCTTGCCTATCTAGCTCAACTGTAACACTGTGCTTGGTTTCCTTATATTATATGGAGGTGTAGCACATGAATTATGAAGAAACGTTAGCCTACCTCGAAAATCTGTACAAATTTGGGATTAATCTGGGGATGGAACGGATTGAACGGCTCTTAGAGCTCATGCAACAGCCTCAACGCCGCTTTAAATCCATTCATGTTACTGGAACAAATGGTAAAGGTTCCACAACCGCTATGTTGGCGGCTACGTTAGCGGCCAGCGGGATAAAAACCGGTATGTACACGTCGCCGCATCTTACCGACTATCCTGAGCGGATTAAAGTCAATGGTCAGGAGATTACCAAAGAAGAATTTGCTCAAGCCATTACTTACACTCGGAAGTTCGTCGACCAAATGCTGACAGAAGGTTATGAACAGCCGACCGAGTTTGAAGTCATTACGGCCGCCGCTTTTTACTATTTTGCGGCAGTGGGGGTAGAGTATGCGGTTATTGAAGTCGGTCTGGGAGGACTTTTGGATTCCACCAACGTAATTATTCCGGAAGTTTCGGTTATTACCAATGTCACGTTAGAGCATACAGACCGCTGCGGTTCGACCATTGCGGATGTTGCCCGCCATAAGGCCGGGATAATAAAAGATGGCGTGCCGGTTGTTACTGCCGCTAAAGGGGAGGCCCTGGACATTATTAAGCGGACTGCTGCTGAAAAAGGCTGCAAGATCTATGTCAAGGATGAAGATTTCTCCGGCCAGTTTAAAGGTTATAACAATAGCAGGCAATTAGTAGCTATTGATGTAGGTACGTTTGGAAAAATTGAGGCTGAACTTAATTTGATTGGCTGCCATCAGGTGGAAAACAGCGCTGTCGCTGTAGCTACTTTACTTATCCTTGGAGCTAAAGAACCCCGGATTACCACTCAGGCGATAAAAGAGGCATTAGCAACCGTTTGTTGGCCGGGTCGATTTGAAATAGTGCCCGGCAGGCCTGTAATTATTATCGATGGCGCCCATAACGTCGATGGCGCCCGGGTGCTTCGCCAAAATCTGGATCAGGTCTTTCCAGAGAAGAATATCACCTTTGCTTTAGGTATTTTGCGCGATAAAGATGTGACAGGTATTATTCATGAACTGATTCGTCCGACAGATACTGTAGTTACTGTTCAGCCTCTTTCTTACCGTGCGGCAACTCCGGAGGAAATTGCCCGGGAAATAGAGGCAAGTCATGTGGAAGCGGCTGCCAGCATTGAGGCTGGTATTGATCGGGCTAAGGAGCTAGCTGGTGTAGAAGGAGTTGTTTGTGTAGCTGGTTCCCTGTATTTGATTGGTGAAGCTCGACAGATTATCTTTAGCAAAGTAGACAAATAAGTTGAAATTGTATATAATAATTACTGGCGCTTGGGTGTAATTTCAAGCGCCAGTAATTTTTAGAACCGTAGGTGACATGGTGCATATTGCATATTCATTTAACACACAAATTCAACAACGGTTAGATTATCTGATTGAACACTGTATTTTGGCGATGGTCTTTTTTCTGCCCATGTCGTTGAATGCTGCTACAGTGTTTTTGGGAGTGGGAACCGTTTTATGGGTTAGCAAGATGCTAGTCACCAAAAAACTGTTATTAAAACGCACTCCTTTTGATGCCATAATCATGCTATTGATCATTTTATCAGCGGCTTCTATCGCGGCTTCGCCAGATAAAAGTTTTAGCTTTTATAATTATTATCATTTAATGGGACGATACATAGTTTGCTATTATCTGGTTATTAATAATTTGCACACCTTGCGTCAATTGCAGCGACTGATTTGGGCGGTTCTGATTTCGGCTGTACTGGTTACTTTTTATGGATTTTACCAGTACTTTCATGGTGTAGATATATCCACCTTTCATTGGGTGGATAACGAGCAGTTTCCTGAGCTTAAAGTTCGAATCTTCTCCACTTTGCAAAACCCGAATTTATTGGCAGGTTTTCTCGTTATCGTGATATCGTTAGCTGTTGGTTTGGGATTACATTCAGAAAAAATGCCGGAGAAATCACTACTGTTTGCACTTGTTGCCATCTTTGGGACATGCTTAGTGCTTACTTATTCGCGCGGCGCGTGGCTTAGTGTGTTAGCTGTTGCTGCTATCTGCGCTCATGTATACAATCGCAAAGTGCTATGGGGATTTTTAATCCTTCCGCTGGTTGCATTCTTTTGCCATGATGCCGTGATGGAACGGTTGCTTTCTATTTTTAATCCCACAGATACTTCCTCTACTTTGCGTATCGCGCTATGGGAAAGCACGCTGGCTATGATTATCGATAAGCCGTTGTCAGGTATTGGTTGGGGAGCTTACTGGCTGGTGTACCCAGAGTATGACTTTTTTCTAAATAATCCTGACGCCCGGATTGTTCATGCTCATAATATGTATTTACATATTGCGGCCGAGATCGGTATTCCAGGTCTGCTTGCTTTTTTGGCAAATGTTTTTGGCCATGCCAAAAAGGCGATTGAAATTTTAAGTAAGACCAATAACCGGCGAATAGCCGGGATTATCTTTGGTGTAATGGCAGCCGTTCTGGGTTTATTGCTAAACGGTTTAACCGATTACATCATGTTTAACATCCAGATGTCAATGTTATTTTGGCTTCTTAACGCAATAATTATTGTTGTGTGGGAAGGAAATTACCGTTATCATTAAAACATTGAATAGTATGTTAAGCAAAATGGAAACCTGAACATGTATCATGGTTTTCATTTTTTTTGATAATTTTACCATGTATTTTTTTGTAAATTTCTAATTATTTTACAAATGTTGCAGGATTTACACAGTAAGCCGCGAATATACAAAACAAAGAGGACCTTGTGAATTTGATGGGGTACCCCTTAATTTTTTGGAGTAAGTTTAGTGAAATTTCGCACAAACAAAATTTGGCTATGGAGGTGCCGTAGTTGAAACTGGCACAAGTAATAGAAGTGTTGGAAGCCGAAGTACTCTGCGGAAAACAATGGCTTGACCGAGAAGCCAAAAGCGCATGCGGTGCTGATCTAATGAGTGATGTTTTGGCTTTTATTAAAGAACAATCACTTTTGTTAACCGGCTTGACAAACATTCAAGTAATTCGTACAGCGGAAATGAGTGACGTAGTAGCCATAGTATTTGTGCGGGGCAAACGGCCGGGGCCAGAGGTTATCGAGTTGGCCGAAATGATGGAAATACCTTTGCTAGTGACTGACCGGCAGATGTATGAAGCTTGCGGGATATTATACAAACATGGGCTCGCGGGGAGTTCGCAAAAGGGGGAAACTCCGTGCCTCAACAACCGGGAATAGTATTAGAATTTAAATTAGCTGGTGCTGATTTTAATGGTGCTGGTGAAGCATCCAGTAAAATTAAGCGCACTTTGCAGCACTTAGGTATACGGCCTGATATTATCAGGCGAATTGCCGTTAGTGCATATGAAGCAGAAATGAATGTAATTATCCATGCTTTACGAGGCGTTATGCGGGCTGAAATTTATTCTGACCGGACTGAATTGACAGTTGATGATGAAGGTCCGGGGATTCCTGATATTGATCTTGCAATGCAGGCCGGGTACTCAACCGCTCCAGATCATATTCGCGAAATGGGTTTTGGTGCAGGCATGGGGTTACCCAATATGGCACGTTGTACCGATAAATTTGATATTCAGACTTGTATAGGAAAAGGAACCAAACTTAGCATGATCATTTACCACTGAAAAGTGTATATATTTTTAGATTGAGTGGTGAAAGTGATGGAAGCACGTTTTCACTCAGTGAGGTTATTGGCAGAACGATGTCAGGGCTGTGTAAATTGTATCAAACGTTGTCCTACAGAAGCCATTCGTATTCGCGGCGGTAAAGCCCAAATAACGTCTTCACGCTGTATAGACTGCGGTGAGTGTATCAGGCATTGTTCCTCTCACGCTAAAACAGCTGTCACTGATGAATTTACGGATCTGAAAAAATTCAAATACAATATTGCTTTACCTGCGCCATCGCTTTATGGTCAATTTAGCCCTGATATTCCGGTTAGGGCCATATTATCAGGTTTATTAAAACTGGGATTTGACGAAGTATTTGAAGTTGCGCATGGAGCAGAAATTATTTCGCTAGCCATAAGAGACTATCTAAAACGTACAGATATTGTCCGACCAGCCATTTCTTCAGCCTGTCCGGCTGTTGTCCGGCTGATTCAGGTAAAATTTCCCGAAATTATTGATCACATAGTACCTTTTGATGCTCCGGTTGAGGTAGCCGGAAGATTGGCCAGAAATGAAGCCGAGAGAGTACATGGTCTTGATCCCAATGATATTGGTGTATGGTTTATTACACCTTGTCCAGCGAAAATGACTGCGGTATACCAGCCGCTTGGCACCGAAATTTCAAGTATTAGCGGTGCTATTGCTATCAGCAAAATTTACTATGATTTACTTAAAGTTATAACCGCCGATCTTCAAGATGCTCGCCGCCAAGCTTCCTGGGTAGGTGTCGGATGGTCGGTGGCGGGCGGTGAGACTGCTGCTGTCGGTGTGAATAATACATTAGTGGTAGACGGTATTAATCAAGTGATTAACGTAGTCGAACAAGTTGCTTTAGGCAAACTGAGAGATGTTGATTGTATTGAAGTGTTAGCTTGCTCCCGCGGC
>NZ_JBYKYF010000141.1:1541-7890 GCF_057736855.1 Sporomusa sp. | reverse complement strand
GGAAGGTTACAGGCGCTGCCCCTCCCAAGTGAACCAGCATAGCAAGACAGACTGTCCCCACCGCAATTTTTACAGGGTCTTCGCCAATGAGTCTCAATGTCTTATCAATAACCGGGGTAATCATCCCGGCATCCATCATCACCCCGAAATACATAATGACAAAAACGAAGTTTGCTGCCACCGGCGCAACATTTCGTATTCCCGCAATGACGAACTTTCCCACGTCGAACCCATAACCACCAATAACAGCGGCAACCAGTGGCACAATTATAAGTGCCACCATCGGTGCCATCCGTTTGGATATAATAACGGCCAGTAATACGACCACAGTCGCTAAACCAAGTACTGCCAGCATCATGAATTACGCCTCCTAGTTGTCCTCTTGCTACATAAGCCCCGATACGCTTTCATATATAAAGGAATTAACCCGCAGCCAATTGGCTGCGAGTTAATTCCTTTATTTCATCCCAATAGTAATTACATCAGCGGCGGCATCGTCAAAGCCGGATGCTTTTTCTCTTCTAAGAAAGGCAGTATGGTTTCTTCCGTAGTGCCTACTGTTTCATCGGCAATCTTGTCAATAAAATCGGCTCCTAACCCAAGTTGCACTGCCCGTTCAATGAGATCGTCTTTTAGATACTCTTTTAATTCTTTCGGCATCCAGACAATCCGGCCCAAACCACCGTCTGCCGGAATAAACTTAGAGCTCACAACATAACGGCGGCCAATGCCCATAAAGCCGGGTGTCTGCACCCCGCCGCCGCAAGTACCGGCCAAGGTTGAAAAAGTCATACCGCAAGGTGTTTCACCCGCGTACTCACGAGTAGTAATCATGATTCCATTGGTCATAGGCAATACCGCCATAATGGCCTCAAAACACCCACAAGAAGTCATTGGCTTATCCATCAAAGTATATAAATTGACGGCCTCCAGCGTGCGGTTAGACGCAGTATAGAGGAAATCATTCAGATTCTTCCACATACCTTTTACTTCATCAAGACATTCGCCTTTGAGGATAGGCTGATTCGGACCTGTCGGAGTAATCTCATTGGAAGCTTTCGCATCAAGCCAGCTTACTGCACCGCATAACCCTACACGCTCTGGCGAAACAATACATACATGGTTAGGGGCAAATGACTGGCACAAGGTGCAAGAGTAGAAAGTATCGACCGATTCGTCGGTAAGACCTTTCAACCTGGCATCACGCGCCTGGTATTTTTCGCGGGCAATACTGATTTTTTCTTCAATAACTTTGGCATCAGTAATAAGTGTTACCTGCACCCTGTCAACAATTGCAGGATAGTCGGATTTAAACTTGGCAATTAACAATTCGCCGAAATGACGGATCTTAAACCCGGCTTCTTTAGCCCCTTTGCTAATTCTGACCCAGCACAGGTCACGCTGGGCAACATGCCATAAACCATCGCCATAATTAATGAAGTAATGGATACGGCGCTCCAGCACGCCTTCAAAATCTTCCTGCATCTTACGGCCATAAATATCAACCATAATCCCTAAGGGGAATACACTGCCCTCAGACATCTCATCAATTTCTGGTCCGATAACTTCAATTTTACCATCTTCCACATGGTTAGCGTCCATCATGCGAACAAGCTCAAAGGCAGGTGAGCGACCGCCGCCAAATTCCACCCAGGCGTCTTTCTTGCGGATGGTTTCGCCTTCAAACGCCGGTCCGACAGTAATTGGAACCGGAATATCCACAATTTTAAGTTTTATATTGCGAAGCTCCAACGCCAGTTTAACAATTTTATCATAGTCAGGCTGAGCTTCTAAGAGTCCTGGAATTTGCAATTCTGGTGGCAATGCCTGATCAGTAACAATGGGGAACCCCATGAACAGCGCACCGGCACCAATTGCCACTGTAACGGCATCCAGTTCACCCAAAGCGATAATAAAAGCAGGCACACGGTTCTTTTGATATTCCAGCATCCGCTCACGCTCACCCTTGGGAACACCGCCAAAGGCCAAACCGGCACGAGCAGCAAAGTTAACCGCATGCACAATCTGAGTAAATTTACCCAGCGGAAGGGTCAAATAATCTAACCCCACTTTGATATTTTCTGCAATACACTGTTCAATGATATCATTAACCAGCATAACCAGAATACCTTTAGACTGCAGGTCTTTTACCAGAGCGGCACCTGCTTTGGCATCTTTGGCTTTACCAGTAATAACGGCAACACCGGGAATAGTGCCATCAACTAGCGGCACGCCGCACTTTCTTAAAATACGGTCAGGTAAAAAACCAGTATACGGAGCTTCGTCCGGTTGGTCATTACCGACATAACGTAATGCCTCGATAATTTCACCGGCATATAAGGTGGCTTCACCAGCGAGTAACGCATTACCCAATTCTGGTTCTGGCCGCAGGTTATTTTCCTTAATCCTTTGTAAAACAGGGACGATCTCACCTAATGTGGTTATGTCTTCGCCGCTTAAGGCGGTAACAATTGGCAGCTTATACGCCGTATCAGGATACTTAACCGGCGCCTCTGCACCATGTTTTTCAATGGTTTCCTTAAGGAGCTTTTCTGCAAGGCCTACAGCCGTTGATGCCCCCTGATAAGCCAATTCACAAATCTGTTTAGACATGAGCGAGCCTCCTTCAGGAGTAAGTTATTCTTTTTACATACTTTACTATTCTCGCTGCTTTTATCTAATCCTGCAAAAATTAGGAATTAATAGAAAATAACAAAAACACCTGACCATTACCTATTCTCTGGCCAGGCATTTTTCAATTAATGATTATACAAGCTAAGAATTTTGCCAGTCTAGTAATCACAGGTACTTATCTTGCCAATCATGTTCGGAATATCGTGTTGTATTTGCTCAAGAACTTCTAAAAAGTATTCTGCTTCCCTCAGGACATGATCTGCCAGTAACGGCGGTATCAACGATACGACTTTGCAAGCTGAAATCAAATTTCTCGCAGCCTCTTTAAAATCCCGAATTTGCATGGTGGCTTTGGTTACATCGCTTTCAAACCGAACAAGGTCATTATTAGGACGATATTTCCATAATATACTGTCAAGGTCACGTGCCTGAAGCTGTAATTGCTCAAACTGAACAGCAAACGCATTAGCTTGCTCGACAAACCCCCGCTCCGAAGGGTCAAGCAAACCGGCAATAAACCTAGCATGGTCTGCCATATGTCTGAGCCAAAATACATTGTCACTAACAATGGAATCAACAGGATGTTGCATATCACCATCCTGGATTTTCCGGAGAAGTTTTAGAAAATACATGGCTTCGCGGGAAATATGATCGATCAGTAACGGATAATTATAGCCCCCAATCTGACACTCAATAAGCAAATGCAGAACATGCCGTTTAAAAGCAAAAAGATTTTTAACGGCAACCATAATTCGATTAACGAAAGCCGCAAACTCTTCTTCACACTGAATCGTGCATGACTGTTTTTCAAGGTCTTCAAACACCTTATAAAATTCTTCCGCCTGACAAATAAGCTCCCGGTCAGAACAGGCAAAGCCGAGTTTCATAAATAGGGAATGCTCTTTCATGATTCTAAGCCAGAACTGAACCCGCCGCATATTCAGGCACTCATAAGGCTTGACTTCCCGGCAAAATATATCCATTTAGCAGCCTCCTAACATTCACTTTATTACATAATATGCGGCCAACAGCTTATGTGAACTGATTATAACAAAAAAAGCCAACATAATGGTTGGCAAAATTACTGGATTTCAAGTCTAATACCATGTTAGGGTAAGTACTGGTCGTTTTAAGTAGTTTACTATGTTCATGTCTGGTTGGCTAAGTATAATCGCATTCTATAAACCATTTACCATCATCACAAAATAAATATACCTGCTTGCCACATACCCGGCAGGTATACCTTACTCCCTGACCGCCAGCCTTCAGGGATGCAGCCATACGGACATCCAGCACCTTATCAATGACAAACCTGCGTCCGTCCTCCCATATCAGGGAAAGGGGCCTAATTCTGCCCTCTAAATCATGTTTTGCGACTACCTCTACATATACCTTCCCCATATGTTCACCTACCTAAAGTATGATACAGGATGAATAATATGCTCATCCTTCGGATTGAACCCTGTAAGCTGCCGGTCAAGCAGCATAGCACACCGCAACACACTGTAATAACCGAAGCGTTGACGCAGACTGTCAATGGTTTGGGCTAACGCCTCAGCCTCTAAGCTATCACCAGCGAATAAATCAAGCTGAATATGTCCAACAGCTGTTATTACATCAGCGGCACGGACACCTAAGCTCCGAATCGGCTTATGCCAGTCATAATTGGCAAGAAAGAGTTCCATCGCCTTTTCGGCAATATCATTGCTCAAATAGGTGGGAGCAGCAAGTTTGCCTTGCCGGTCGAACGAATATAGATCCCTGTCTCGCACATGGATTGCCACGGTTCTACATTTCAAACCGTGTTGCCTAAGCCGAGCCGCAACACTCTCGGACAGCACATACATAATTAATTTGACATCTGTGTTATTCATCAAGTCCCTAACAGTAGTAGTGCTGTTACCCACAGACTTGATAATGCTTGCTTCGGCACTTTTCCGGACTGGTGTCGAGTCAAGTCCATTGGCAAAACTCCATAGTGTTTCCCCCCAGACCCCTAATAGCAGCCGTAAGCTCTTACTATCTGCTTTAGCCAAATCACCAATGGTATATATTGCCCTGTTTTCCAACTTACGCCGAGTTGACCGGCCAACATAGAGTAACTCACCGACTGGAAGCGGCCAAACCTTATCCTGATAATTGTCCTCGGTAATGACGGTAGTAGCATCAGGTTTCTGCATATCGCTGCCAAGCTTGGCAAAGATTTTATTCCATGAAACACCCACAGATGCGCTTAATCCTAGTTCGTTTTTAAAACGCTCCCGGATGCTATCGGCAATGGCCTGACCAGTTCCAAACAGTTGTAATGAGCCAGTGACATCAAGCCAGCACTCATCAATACCAAAGGCCTCAATTTGATCAGTATACTCTGCATAGATTTGCCTGGCCTGCCGTGAAAACCTAAGATACTTGCGAAAATCGGCCGGCACGATAACGACGCCCGGACATTTTAGCCGAGCCTCCCATATCACATCACCGGTTTTGATTCCTGCCAATTTTGCAATTTGGTTTTTAGCAAGCACTATACCATGCCGTGCTTCAGCATCACCACAAACAATGACAGGTTTGTCACGAATCGCCGGATTATATAAACATTCTACGGAAGCATAAAAATTGTTAAGATCAACATGCAAAATAGTTCGAGACATTTCATTACCCCAATATAGAACATATGTTTGTAAGTTACATTTTAGAACAAATGTTCGGTGTTGTAAAGTGGAGATTACTGGAAACATCTGCAACCTAAAATGGACAACTAAAAGTATTCCTAATCTACTTATTACAGTACCAGCGCTAAGATTCATTAAAAAAATCAGGGGCCAAACATCATTAAAATCTTATAAACTTAGCATACTATAAATAAAATATACAATCTAAAGAAAGGGGATATGGTCATGTTTGGATTGGTACCATTTCGCAATACCAATTTGCCAACTGGAGAATACTTTGATCAATTCATGCATGGTCTATTCGAAGATAGCTTACTGCCGCTAGGAAAAATGGCGGACTTCCGCGTAGATCTTCGGGAAACCGAAAACGAATATATTGTAGAAGCCGATTTGCCAGGGGTTAAAAAGGAAGATATTAACTTACAATATAGAAGCCCGTATTTAATTATTTCTGCCAAAAGAAACGAAACCCAGCAATTAAAAGGCGAAAACTATGTCCGCCGGGAAAGACGATATGGGCAGTTCCAACGCAGTCTATATATAGATAATGTCATGGAAGACAAGATTGAGGCAAAATTTAATGACGCTGTTCTTACTGTGACGTTGCCGAAACAGCACAACAAACAAAAAAGTCAGGGAAATATCAAAATTCACTAAATCTGCTCGTTGAATATATACCGCCATCAAACAAAATCAATAAGCAGGCCAAATCAGCCTGCTTATTTTTATACATATTGGGGATAGAAGAATTACCCGTCATTGTTGCCTATGCTCTCCCCTTGAGCGTAAGCAACACTATCAGTTACTTAGGGATAAAATGCTAGTTCCGGAAAAAGTCCAAGTTCAGAAGTTGGCAGCAACAGTTCCGGAAAAAACACAAAGCCTGGCTGGGGAGGAGGATCATTGTCAATATTCATATTCGGGTTATTGCCCATGCCCATATGTGGATTATTACCTATACCCATAGGATTATTGCCCATACCCATATCAGGATTACTGCAATAAGGACAAAGGCCATGATAGTAATAATAGTCAAATTCGCAACC
>NZ_JBYKYF010000141.1:0-1531 GCF_057736855.1 Sporomusa sp. | reverse complement strand
GTTGAAGTATAAGTCCTTAGGCATTGCTTCGTGCACTGCCGCCACCTTGGTATACTAGAGTTCCCCATCAGACTGCCTCCCCTCTTATTTTAATCTATTATATGTAAATCATTAATCAACGGTAACTATCAGCTAGCCACCTGATCCCCCACTGCTGCCAGCCATTTTTTTCATCTGCATTACTCCAAAAAGCAAGACACATACTAACAACAGAAAAGCAACCAACAAAGTAGAGGGTGATACTATGAACTATAGAGCTAATAGATCTTATCTTACATTCAAGACCAATGCCAAAACCTCAATACCCCTTAATTCTGCCAACGAAGAAATGGACACGCTCATTGCTGAAAACCTATCGAAAAAGTATTTGCGTGATGAACCCGCAGTCAAGCCCAATCAAAATGTTTATGACGCTTTATCGGAGTAATAAACTAAGGAGAAAGTCATGCTAATCATTGCAGTTGTAGTAATAATAGCGATAGTCGGTCTACTTATTGTATATTTTGACAGGTTAACTTCGCCTTGGCGGTAATTCCGTACTATATTTCCAACTCCAAACAAGTGACAAAAAAATTACAGACCACATAAAAACGTAGCCGGATATTCCGG
The DNA here is from genome assembly GCF_057736855.1 of Sporomusa sp. Taxonomy (NCBI): domain Bacteria; kingdom Bacillati; phylum Bacillota; class Negativicutes; order Selenomonadales; family Sporomusaceae; genus Sporomusa; species Sporomusa sp. The sequence goes on along the minus strand of NZ_JBYKYF010000141.1, from coordinate 922 downwards.
CTATGTTTTTATGTGATACAGTATGCATCATTTCATCCACCGCTTTTCCTTCTTTGTCCTAATCTTTCTAGCTCATAAAACTGTATGAATATATACATTACTCAATAGGAATATAATGTTATTTATGGTATTCTATGTATAATAGTAAAATTTTGTAATTAAAGAGGATAAAAATGTCCATACATAATAATTCCACTAAAACATTGGGTATCTTAAAAATGGTTATAATTGCTGTTATTGGAGTAATTATTTTAATTAATTTGTTAACTCAGCCTTCCTCATATTCCCAAAGTAATGAAGATATCTATCAAGTCGCCAAAACATTAATTACATCAAGCATGGATATACCAGAAGCGAAAATGGCACCCATTGAAAACCATTATTTTATTTCTAAATACGGCAAGGTAGATACATTAGCTTCTAACACCACAACTCCTGACGAAATTTGCTTTTTTAAAGATTTTGGCAACAATCCATATCTTATCTCTTCTTACGTTGAATATCTTGATAACCAAAATGAACCAGTTCGAAAACGATTTACTTACACACTTACCCATCAAGATGATGATAAATGGGTACTCTCCAAAATTCACAATAAGAAATTAACAAAAAATGCCCCCGGCACACGCCAGGGGTTAATTAAGGATTCAAAAGCTACAGTTGTTTGTTCTTTCATGAAACAAAATTACTTCAACCAAGATAAACTGACTATTACTTTGCCATATTATTTATTTGGTAAGAATATTAGCAAAAGTTCGTTGTCGAATTTTCAACTTTTATATTTTCAATAAAAATTCAATTCCCTAGCGGGAATTTTCATAATAGCTATGACGAGAGGCTTTACTAACCACCTAGCTACACTCTTTTTTTAAGATCGTTTTATATCAAAACTACTAGACAAATCGCTATCGAAAGGTTCAAA
>NZ_JBYKYF010000140.1:2369-7922 GCF_057736855.1 Sporomusa sp. | reverse complement strand
TGATTTTCCACTTGCTGAATGAGTATGTAAAATGCTGCGACTTTTATTGCCAGTACTGGCGAAACAAAATATCCTAGTACAATGGCTGGTAGTGCTCCAATAATAGGGCCAATAATCGGAATGGCTTCCGTTAGTGCAGCTAACAGCCCCAATACTAACGGGTAATCCACCTGTAACCAGTACATACCGCAAAACACTAAGAGTCCCATGATAACACTAATCTGTACCTGACCGCGAATATAGTTGCTTATTACAGTACCCATTTCCTCAATCAGGGCTGTAGCTGTTATCCGGTAGGTGCGGGGAAAAAGCGTGATAACATCCCGCTTGAGAATCTGCCAGTCTTTGAGGAAATAGTAAGCTAAAACCGGCACGACCACGAGCTCAAATGCTTGGGTGGCAAAAGCAAAGGCAACATTTATTGCATTTTTTACCAACCCTATTACATAGGACATTGTTCTTCCCAGACTATCCTCAATAAGTGTCTGAATGTTGTCTGGAACTTGTGCCAAAACAATGGTTTTTTCGATGAATCTGGTGAGTTCATTGATTTTATTGGCAAGTTTAGGCAATGTACTAACCAAATGATTGAATTCGCTGATAAATGGTAACAGGACAAATGTAATCAGGACGGCAAGTAGCATTACAGTGAGAACTAAACTTATGATAATAGCAATGCTGCGCGGCAAATAAAATTTTCTTGTTCCCAGCGGTATACTTGTTAGAAAATTAACCAAGGGGTTTAGGATAAAGGCAGTCACAACAGCCAACATAACCGGCAGATAGATTGCCGTTACCTGGCTTAGTACATATAATCCAAACACTAAAACGGCAATCTTCAACCAACCAACAAGTGAAGTTTGCTTCATAATTATTGAATAAATGGGTTATGGTTACGTTCCCAACCAATTGTCGTTTCCGGACCGTGACCTGGCAGTACTTTGACAGCATCGTCAAGTGGTAGCAGATGTTCTTTTATACTTGTAATCAATTCACGGTACGAACCACCCGGAAAATCCGTGCGGCCAATTGATTCAGCAAATAAGGTATCTCCAGCAAATAAAACCGAGTCAGTTAACAGGCAGATACCGCCAGGGGTGTGGCCAGGGGTATGCAATACCTTCAATTCGATATTGCCAATAGTGATAATGTCATTATGCTTTAGCAATTTATCTGCCGGTTGGCAGACAAAACCGCCGCCAATATACATGGACAAATTACGTTCCGCACTGATTAGCATGCCAGCATCTTCCGGATGGATTAAAACTTTTGCTCCGGTTGCCTGTTTTACGCCATCATTGGCAGCAATATGATCAGCATGACCATGCGTATTGATAATATATTCTACTTGAAGATTGGCTTTGTTAATTTCGGCAACAATCGCTTCCGCATTGCCACCAGGATCAATTACCCCGGCTTTTAATGTTTGTTCACAATAAATAATATAGCAATTGGTTCCAAGATGTCCAACTTCCATTTGAATGATTTTCATTTACGATCACGCTCCCTAAAAAGTAGACGTAGCTTCAGACATTGTCAACCATCTGAAGGTTTGTCGCCTTTATCCAGGGACGTATCCGCTCATCTGTGCCCATAAAGGAAACTCTCAGTGATAGAAGTATCGAATCTGGGAGCGTTAGAGCGGTTCGTCTCAGGATTAAAACAGCCGTTTGCTATCAAGCAGCATAGTTACCGGTCCGTGGTTAGTCAACCGTACTATCATTTCGGCCTGGAACCGTCCACAGGCTACTGAAACTCCCATGGCTTGGCATTGTTTAACAAAATATTCGTAAAGCGCTATAGCCGTTTGTGGTGGTGCAGCAGTATCAAAGCTGGGGCGCCTTCCTTTACGGCAATCCCCGTACAAGGTAAATTGGGATACTACCAGTAGCTCCCCTTTTATATCCTTAAGTGATAAATTCATTTTTCCCGCTTTATCGGGAAAAATGCGTAAGTTTACAATTTTTTCCGCAAGATAGTTGGCATCTTGTTCCGTATCGTCTTGCCCTACTCCCAAAAAAACCGTTAATCCCCTTTGGATGGCACTAATTTCCTGGTTATCTACTGTTACACTAGCATGATCGGTTAATTGAACTACAGCTCTCATTTGACTCCTCCTAAATCTGGAACGTGCGTTGCACATTAAATACATCTGGAATTCTGCGTATTTTCGTCATGATATGTTCTAACTGACTTAGATTGCTAATGTCCATATCCATATTAATAACGGCAGTTTTATTTTTTTGTACTCTGGCGTTTAGGGAGGAGACATTTATTTTGGCATCAGAAGCAACGATGATAATATCTGACAGCAGATTCGGCCGGTCATTACCGATAATTTCAATAGGTACTTTGTATAGTGTATCGCTTTGAATATCCCAACTCACCTCAATCATGCGCTCATACTCTTCCGGGTTGTTAAGGATATTTGGACAATCTGTACGATGTACAGATACACCACGTCCTCTGGTAATATAACCCACAATTAAATCACCGGGAAGCGGATTACAGCACCGTGCCAGCCTAACCATAAGCCCAGATTCGCCTTTAACCAAGATTCCATGACTGGCTTTATTTTTTTTGCGTTTGGGTTTAAGCCCTGCCAGCATGGCCGATACATCAGGCGGGGTGGTGCTTTTTATTTCTTTTTTGTAAGCCTCGATCAGTTTGGTCATTACCCCGTGTACATTAACTCCACCATAACCTAAGGCTTCAAACAGGTCATCTTCACTGGAAAAATTTAATTTTTTTGCCGCTTCGCTCAAACGGTCGCCTTTTATCAGATCACGCCATTCGTACCCTAGCTTCTTAGCCTCCCGTTCAATCATTTCACGGCCCTTGGCAATATTTTCTTCCCGTTTTTCTTTCTTAAACCATTGTCTAATTTTATTGCGGGTTTCTGATGAACCAACTATATTTAACCAATCACGGCTAGGACCATTACTTTGCTTTGAGGTAATAATCTCCACAATATCGCCGTTAGTAAGCTTATATTCCAATGGTACAATTTTGCCGTTAACTTTAGCACCGACACAGCGATGGCCCACATCAGTATGAATACGATAGGCAAAATCAATGGGGTTTGATCCAGCAGGCAAATCAATGACATCACCTTTGGGCGTAAATACAAATACCTCATCGGCAAAAACATCCATTTTTACCGTTTCAATAAATTCTCGTGGATCCCGTAAATCCCGGTGCCATTCCAAAAGCTGTCTTAACCAAGCTAGTTTTTGGTCAGAATCTTTGCCTACTTTACCGCCTTCTTTATAACGCCAGTGGGCAGCAATACCATATTCAGAAATACGGTGCATTTCAAGAGTACGAATTTGGATTTCCAGTGGTTGTCCGGATTGCCCGATAACGGTAGTGTGAAGTGACTGATAGCCATTAGACTTAGGCATGGCAATGTAGTCTTTAAATCTTCCAGGAAGGGGCTTCCATAAGGTGTGAACAATACCTAATGCACCATAACAGTCTTTTACTGTATCAACGACAATACGTATTGCCGATAAATCATATATTTCACTAACATCTTGCTTATGGTTTTTTAACATTTTTTTGTAAATACTGTAAAAATGTTTGGGCCTGCCTTGAATTTCGGCTTTAATGCCGACACTTTCAAGTCGTTCGCTCATAAGCGCAATGGCTTCGTTGATGATCTCTTCTCGTTCTTTGCGTTTTTGTTTTACCTGCTCAACAAGTTTATAATACTTTTCTGGTTCCAAAAAGCGAAAGGCTAAGTCTTCCAGTTCCCACTTAATATTAGAAATTCCCAGCCGATGCGCAAGCGGTGCAAAAATTTCTAAAGTTTCCCGCGATATTTCCTGTTGTTTATGGGGTGCCATGTACTTTAGGGTTCGCATGTTGTGCAGTCGGTCAGCAAGCTTTATAAGAACTACCCGGATATCTTTTGCCATAGCTAAAAACATCTTGCGATAGTTCTCCATTTGATGATCTTCTTTCGATTTAAACTCGATACGGCTTAGTTTAGTCGCCCCATCAACGAGCATTGCAATTTCTTTGCCAAATTCTTTTTCCAGCATTTCCAGAGTAACATCAGTATCTTCAACTACATCATGCAACAAGCTGGCACTAATGGTGACTGCATCAATCTGCAAATCGGCCAATATATTGGCAACTCCCAGAGGATGACATATATATTCGTCTCCAGACACCCTAAGCTGCCCGGCATGGGCATTGTAAGCCATTTGGTAGGCTTTTTCGACCAGCGGCAACGGCGCATCAGGCTGGTAACTTTTTATTTTGGCAAGTATAGTTTCAATATTGGGCGTATTATCCCTTTTACCTTGTGCATCGTTACCCATGTCTCACCTCATATGATGCTGTGGACTATTATTCTATTAATATTGAACCAGCGAAGTAACATCATAACCAGATAATACTTGCCGGCCATTTAGAAATGATAATTCGATCAAAAAAGCTATTCCCACAATTTTACCACCTAGTTTTTCCACTAATTTAATTGTGGCCAAAGTAGTACCGCCTGTTGCCAATAAATCATCAACAATAAGTACCCGATTTCCCGGCATAATAGCATCTTTATGAATTTCTAACGCATCTTTGCCGTATTCCAGTGAGTATTCATAACTTATTGTTTCTGATGGTAGTTTTCCTGGTTTGCGGACAGGTACAAAGCCTGATCCCAGAACATAAGCGACAGGAGCACCAACGGCAAAACCTCTTGCCTCAGGACCAATAACTATGTCAACTTGTTGCTGTTTATATGGTTCTGCCAGCCTATCAATGGCTAAACGAAACGCTTTTCCGTCTTTGAGTAAGGTGGTAATATCTTTGAATTGAATTCCTGGTTGCGGAAAATCAGGTATATTGCGAATCTTTTCATGCAAATTCATTGGTGAACCTCCCTAAACTATATTTGCTGAGTCAAGAACTCTTCACGCAGCCTTATACTTTTTCTAAATGTAGGTGAATCTGTCAAATCAAGTTTGGTTTTCGGCGCTGGCAGAAGCTGAATCCGATAAACGTCCTGCTCAATACATTCCCGGGTTAATAGTCCTAACTCAGCTAAGATCGTTAGGGATAGTTCAATAACCCGCTCAGATAAAGCAGCTTTACAATGATTTACCAGCTTTTTAGCAATATCTTGGAGAGACAAAGTATGTTGATCAGAACTACTACATTTTTTTAGCGTTAAATATACTAGCCGCACACAGTCGCGATCAGGTGCAATTGTGTTTAGTTTTTCCTGCTCATCAAGCGATGGGCGTAAATCACATGCAGTTAGTTGTAACTTTTTTTGCCCCTGCCATTCATTGAATTTTGGAACAAACACCAGATCTATAGGTTTATTACAAATGAGACTATCTGATAAATCACCCATATTCCAGGCAATAACATCATTAACTGCCATATTATCAAGCGTAAGCTTTAGATGGCGTTTTTGTTGGCCAACAAGTCGCTTTTCTTTCAGTTTGACATTTCGGCAGGCAAATACCGGAGTGGGATTGGCGAACCCGTAGGGTTCAAGACAGGCTAATTGCTCGACAAAGGCAGCATTTACTTCTTCAA
>NZ_JBYKYF010000140.1:0-2359 GCF_057736855.1 Sporomusa sp. | reverse complement strand
TCAAGCGGCAGAAGTGAATCAATAGTAATAACCGGAATATAATCTTCTGGGGACAGTGTTTCCGCAGCAATAGTCTGCAATCTTTCCTGCAAGAGCGAAATATTTTCAACAGGGATGGTTAATCCTGCGGCCTGATGATGACCACCAAACTGTGTTAAAAGATCAGAACAGCGCGACAAAGCTGTATAGATGTCAAATGCCGGTATACTGCGACAGGAGCCTTTACCGTAGCCATCGTGGATGCTAATCATAATCACTGGCTTATAATATTTTTCTACTAGGCGGGATGCTACTATGCCAATAACGCCAGAATGCCAATCTTCACCAGCCAGTACTAGCACTTTGGTATTATGTAAATCTACGGCTGCTAGTTGTTCTTCCGCCTTAGCCAAGATTTGTTTTTCTATGGTTTGGCGGGCTGTGTTTTCTTCGTCTAATAAGATTGCTAACTCACGTGCGCGCTCGCGATCATTGGTAAGTAGTAATTCTACTCCGGCAGTAGCTTGACTAACACGCCCTACTGCATTTAGTCGCGGGGCGAGGGCAAACCCTACGCTACCGCTATCAACCACTTTACCTGCTAAACCGCAGACTTCAATTAAGGCTTTAATTCCCAGATTATCGGTAGCCATAAGACGATGTAGTCCCAATTTAACAAATATCCGGTTTTCGCCGATAAGTGGAACAATATCAGCAATTGTGCCAATCGCTACGATATCTATATAATCAAAAAAATGATTACCATCTCCATAAAAATGTTGCCATAAGGCCTGACATAATTTGAAGGCAACACCAACTCCGGCTAAATCTTTTTCCGGATAAATACAACCAGGCTGCTTGGGATTGATAATGGCTAATGCTGGTGGCAGTTTATCCGGCGGTTGGTGATGGTCGGTAACGATTATATCTAATTGCCCTCGCATGGTTTCAATTTCGTTTACGGCACTGATGCCACAATCTACAGTAATGACTAAGGTAGTTCCTGTCTGTTTAAGAGTATTTAACGCGGCTAAATTAAGACCATAGCCTTCGTTTTGTCGATCAGGAATATAAAAACCAATGTTAGCACCCAGGCGGCTTAACGTTTTGTGTAAAATAGCACAGGCAGTAATCCCATCGACATCATAATCACCATAGATAGTAATTTTCTCATGGTTTTTCAAGGCATGAGCAATTCTTTTAACAGCGGGTTCCATATCTTTGAGTAAATATGGGTCTGCTATCTGTTCTGTTCCAGCATATAAGAATTCGGCAGCTTTTTTTTCATCGGTAATGCCACGATTGATTAATGCCTGAGCAATATGTTTGGAGATATTTAATTTGCGGCTGAGTTCATTTGCCAGTTCCCGCTTAGCTGGAAATAACCTCCATGCTTTTTGCAGTCTAGCCATATAAAGTATGTAGACCTCCGTAATGCTGTATTAGATAATTGTAGTATACAGTGTAATATTTTGCAACTTTGCCTATATTCCAGTATGTTCATTAGTTTAAGGGCTAAGTTTCCTGTGGTATTGTCTCCATAGATTTCTGTTTAGCTTTCAACTCATTGTTTTCGGCTTCTAATTGACGCTGCGCTTCCTTTAATTTCGTGATGGTGCGTCTAAGCTTAAATTGTACCAGCAGTGCCAATGACAGAATCGTCATAGCACCAAACGTAGCCGCTCCTAAAATAATGATAACCAGCGAGGTTTGAAAACTCCACACTAAGAAAGTTACCGTTACCGGCAATGCGTTTTGTACAGCAAAGACGGCAACCAGTAAGGCAAAGATAAAAGCGAATAACAAATGCATCATACTTTATCACCACCACAATATATCTCAACGATAATATTCTCGCCAAAACTTTGATATTCCTCTTAATAATAGCTATTTCGGCAAATAAAAGCAAAAAAACAGGCAATTGCCTGTTTAGTCTAGTGCTGATTTATATTACTAGGTACTTTTGGATAAGCACAATCATAGTCATTCCGCAAGTAAATCTCAGGAGTGCTACTCCGGCTAACCGTAATAGCACATGCTTAACTGCATCTCCATGTGGTATCAGGGTTTTTCCAGCAAGCAGTTCCCATACAACTAATCCAAACAGCGGTCCCAGCAAGGCATTAGCAGCTAACATACCGGCAAAATGCGTGGCGGTACAATTTACACTAAATGTACGTGAAACAGAATAATTTCGGGTCAAATAGATTCTGAGTGCTCTGCCGCCAAGTTCGGCGATCATCGAAAGTACTAATAACAGAGCAGCAAGCCATGGAAAGAAAGTCACATACCCAGTAACCGCACCATACATTACAGCTCCAAGCAATATGATGAATGTTCCTGGCAATTTTGGTGTCAGTGTACAAAAAAGACCGGTTAG
>NZ_JBYKYF010000139.1:5950-7966 GCF_057736855.1 Sporomusa sp. | reverse complement strand
CCAGATACTTTTTTAGTGGGGCAGACTAGCGATATGAACAAAAGTAGCGAAAAAACGTCATACTACGGAGTGCGCCGAGCCTTTTAAGTGCGGCTGCTTCCGGTGATGGTAGCTGGCGGAAAATAATTGACACTTTTAAGGGTTGGACATATAATTATAACTGTCTGACTGAGTAGTCAATCCTTTAAAAGATATATAGTCAAGGAGGTCATGAATTCCATGACAAGATGTAAATTATCCGGTAGCTTGGCTAAACGTGCCGCGGCATTGCTTATCGGTTCAATGCTGGTAACCTCTGTGCTTCCGGGATTTGCTGCGCCAGTAGAGCTTACCCTGGATGAAGCTATTGCTATGGCGCTTCAAACCAACCCGTCAATTAAAATCTCTGAGTATGAACTCGAAAAATCCAACTGGGAGGTTAGGGGTGCAAAAGCGGCGAAAGGACCATCCATAAGTCTTTCCCATAACTCTATCCGGGCCAAAAGTGCTGAATCAGCTACTTATGTGTTTAATTATGACAATATTACTGCCCCACCGCAAAAAATAGTAATTCCATCAAGTATTGGCAACCGGTACACGAACAGTGTTAATTTGTCCCTACCTTTATATACTGGCGGTAAATTAGAAGGAACTATCGAAAAAGCTCAGTTAGGAAATCAAGTGGCTAACTATGGGCTGGAAAAGACCCGCCAGCAGATTAAACTGGATGCTACTACCGGCTATTATGCCGTACTGCAAGCCCGCAACATTGTGAAATTAAGTGAAGAGTCACTGGAACAGCTTACCAGTCACTTGAAAAATGTTGAAGCCCAGTATGCTGCCGGAACGGTAGCCAAAACGGATGTACTGCGTTCCGAAGTGGAAAAAGCCAGTGCTGAACAAAGCTTGATTAAAGCAAAAAACGCGTACGATCTTGCAGTATCTAATCTTAACAATATTATTGGTTTACCGCTTGATACCGAAATTACGGTAAAAGAAGACCTCCAGTATGAACAATATGATAAAACATTGGCCGAATGCATTGCATATGCACTTGCTAACCGCCCGGATCTAGCACAAATGAATGCCGCTGTCGAAAGTGCGAAAGCCGATGTTAAAGTTGCGAAAAGTGGTCATAAGCCGGTAATAGCGGCCACTGCCTCAGAACAATGGAGTGACAGTGAATTTCCTGGTACCGATAATAACAACTGGACGATTGGCATTAGTGCCAGTTACAACCTGTTTGATTCTGGCTTAACCAGGTCGCAAGTGAAAAGTGCCGAAGTCAATCTGGATAAAGCTCTCGAACAATTGCGGCAGGCAAAAGATGCCGCCCAGCTAGAAGTACGCCAGGCGTACCTCAACATGAAAGAGGCCGAAAAACGCATTGAAACAAGTAAAGTGGCAGTAACCAAAGCAGAAGAAGATTTCAAAATTGCTCAGGTACGTTACAGCGCTGGAGTAGGCACGAACCTTGATGTTATTGATTCCCAAGTCGCTTTGACTTCAGCCAAGACGAATTATGTGCAAGCCCTGTATGACTATAATACCAGCCGGGCAAATCTGGAAAAAGCTATGGGTGTAACAGTAAAATAAATATGTATTCCCAAAACAAGGATTGCTCTTCCATTAGCGGAATAGCAATCCTTTTTTAAAAAATAGAAAGCCAAGAATATCCTAAAGGAAGTAAACCTGGTGACGTCGAATAGTACTGGATATCTATAAGGCAAGGAGGCATGCCATGAGAACCAAAGCCATTGCGGGAATACTTATATTATCTGTGCTGGTCATGGCTGCTTTTGCCTGGTGGTCGGTTAACAGTTCTGCAATATTTTCCCGGATTGAAGCTACGCTAGCCTCTGAACTATCAACGGCATTGGAAACTGAGGTTCAGATTGGCCAGTTACATACAGTCGGATTTTCGGCTGCGGCTGTTGATGATGTTATCTTATTTGATAAGCAGGGCCGGAAGCTGGCTGTTATTGAACAAGTTAGGCTAGACTATAATGTTTTGCGTTTGCTGCGCGGCCAAACGGC
>NZ_JBYKYF010000139.1:0-5940 GCF_057736855.1 Sporomusa sp. | reverse complement strand
AGTGCTATCAGGAAAATTACTCTTTTTCGCCCGGACGTGTTGTTAGTGGAAGAACCTGATAGTACGTGGAATATTGTCCATCTAACCCAGAAAAGTAAAGCCAACGATTCCCCGTTTACGGGCAAAATCGTCATTAAAGACGCCAGTGTCCGAATTGAAACCCTGCGAGGTACTTGGGACATATCTCAGGCTGATGGACAGTTTGACATTCAAGGTAGTCAGTCTATGGTTATAAAGGTAAGTGCCAGTCACAACCATTCACCAGTGACTGTCCAAGGATTTATAAATACGGCCTCAAAAAGTATGTCATTAAGCCTGAAAGCCGATGTGCTGCAGCCGGCAGCGTATCAGCAGTTAGTGCCTGACAAGACTGGGCTAATTTTTACCGATGGTACGCTGGAAATGGTAGAATGTACTGTTGTTAAAAATTCAGCTGGACTTACATTTGCCGGAGAATTTTCCCTACACGATCTGTCTGCCCGGGTACAGGGAATGGATGTGTCAGCGGCAAACGGCCGGGTAAGCTTTACGAATAACACGGTATATTTACTGGCAACCAATGCTCGTGTTAACAATCAACCGGTCGCCGTACGTGGTAAAATTGCCATAGGCGGTGATCAGCCGGTATTTGATCTTAGTGTTGAATCAACTCATTTTGATATAGCGACAATTGGCAATAACCTGCCAGTTAGCGGCATACTGTCATTTTCTGCGGAGGTTACCGGGACGCTTTCTAACCCGGTAGTTGAGGCTGAAGTTTCGGCAAAAGAGGCTGTTGCCGCAGGTTATTCTTTGCAGGCTGCCAACGCCAAAATTAATTTTGGCAATAATCAATTACAGCTTGAACAGTTTAACGCACAAATGGTAGGCGGTCAGGTACAAGGACAAGGAACTTTGGACATAGTTAGCCAGCAGTATCAAATACAACTGGTAGCTACTCATATCGATGTTGCTGCGATCGGACAATTGCCTGTAGCGCTGAGTGGTAGAGGGGATGTCAGCTTATCTGTCTCCGGTCAGGGAACCGACTGGCAAACCATCCACGGTTTGGCTGCTCTCACGCTCGCTGACGGCCAGATGGCAGGTGTGCCTTATACCCAAATGACTGCTTTGGTGGAACGCATTGGGAGCTCGACCGAGATTAAGCAATATGATCTTCTTTTGCCGTCAGGTTTAATTACGGCCGTTGGTGCTATTGACGAAGCTCACCAGCTTACCCTGACGATCGAGGGACAGGGCATAGAATTGGCACAATTACCATTTGCAACCATAGACGATGTACGTTTTGCCGGAAAAACTGGTTTCCAAGGCCAGGTAACAGGCACCATTATCCAGCCTCAGCTTGCACTTCAATTTCATGCTGAGGATCTTACTATGAATCAGGAGCCATTAGGCCAAGCGCACGGTGTACTTAAAGCTACGCCGAATGTGGTAACTTTTGAGCAGGTAACCCTTACTCATGGTGCTGCTTCGCATGAATTTGCCGGTACCATTGCTTTTACCAGCAGTCAGCCAGAATGCAACCTTACGCTTATAACCCATTCTGCCAGGGCTGAAACTTTTGCCCGTCCACTTATGCCAAAGCTGGCGTTAACAGGTAATATCGAGCATGAACTGACAATCCGCGGTCCTGTAAATAACTTGGATGTCAGTGGCAAAGTGCAGTTAACGGAAGGCAGCCTAGCGGGGTATCTCATTGCGAAAGCCGAAGGCAGCTATCAGTTACAGAATGGTCTGATCACCGTAAACAGCCTAGATGTTGATTCGCTTACTGCCAAAATAAAGCTATCAGGAACGATAGCGCCTGATGCAAGTCTGAACTTTGCAGTGGCGGCTGAAAATATTGATGTTACCAGGCTAAAAATAGAGTATCCTTATCCGGTAACAGGTATTGTGAATTTGAATGGTAAGGTGACAGGAACAATAGCAAGTCCTGAAGTGACAGGCCAACTAACGGCAAGCGGTGTATTGATAAATGGTCAGGAAGTACACAATATTAGTGCTAACCTAAGCTATGAAGATGGTCAGGCAGATATCAGAGAACTGCGGTTTTCACAAGGTCAGGGTAATTATGTTTTCAGCGGTGCAGTTGACCTGAAAACCGATGGTATTGATGGTTTGCTGCGGGCCGAGGGAGGCGAAATCGCTAACCTTATGGCCATTGCCAACATGCCGGAGCGCGGTATTCGCGGTAAGCTTAACGGTGAGATTGTTGTAAGTGGCAGTATGCATAACCCTAACATCCTGCTGCGGGGCACTATTACTGACGGCAAAATAAAAAATTATTTACTTGATAGCATTGACATTGATGCCGAACTGAAGAATAAGATTATTACTATCAATACCTTTACCGCTAAACAAGGTACTGAAGGTCTGCTTGTGGTTAGAGGCGAGGCTGACTTGAATGGTGAGATAGAGGTAGAAGCAGGCGGTCGTTCGATTGATATTGGTATTTTGACAGCCCTGTTTGATATTACCGTTGAAACCCAAGGAACGTTTAGTTTTAATGCGCAGGCTACCGGCAGAACCCAGGATCCCCATGTTGCGGTATCACTAGAAGTACAAAATGGCAGTATCGCTCACACCGAATTTGACAATCTCTATGGACTGTTAATTTTTAAGCAAGGCAGCATTCATGTAAATCAGCTATATGTGGCTCGTGGACCATACAAGGCAAGCGCCTATGGTATTGTGCCGCTGCGGGCGCTCAACAGTCAGGGCCGCAGTCAGGCCGATGTTACTGATACCATGGATCTTACCTTGCGGTTGGACAATGCCGATTTGAGCATATTGCCGCTGCTGACGAAAGAAGTGGCTTGGGCAGCCGGGCCGACAACCGGTGAGTTGGCTATTGGCGGCACATTGGCCCAGCCCACCCTCGACGGTAAGGTAACGGTGACGAATGGTACTGTTAAACTCAAGTCACTGGCAGAACCGATAGAAAATGTTGGGGTTGATATTCAATTCAAAGGTGATACAATAAATATAAATGCCTTTGATGGAAAAATGGGCGGCGGTTCTTACTCGATGAATGGATCAGCGATACTCCAGGGGTTGGAACTTACCCAATATGATATCATGCTTGTCCTAGACCGGCTGGGTGTAAAACATAACTACTTTTCCGGTCCTATTGACGGCGTTTTGGCGTTGACCAGCCAGAATAATAAGCCACATATATATGGCCGACTGACGGTTAATAATGCGACCGTTAATATTCCTGCTATTCCTGACGGCGAAGCGCTGGCCTTCGATGCTGGCTTAGATGTGGAAATCGTTGTTGGTAACAAAGTCCGGATGTATAATCCTTATTTGTATGATTTTCTTGCTGAAGGAAAAGTGAAATTTTCCGGTACATTACAACGTCCGTCAGCATCGGGCCGGATTGAAGCCAAACGGGGTACGGTTAAGTATTTAACCAATCGTTTTACGATTTTAAGCGGCAGTGCAGAATTTATTCAGTTTCGTTCCATTGAGCCGATCATCAAACTGCAAGCGAAGAACAGACTGGAACGTACGACCATTAACTTAACCATTAACGGCCCGTTATCGGCTATGGATCTTAAATTGACTGCAGAACCTGCTATGAGTCAGGAAGAAATTTTATCACTCCTAACCTTGCGCGGCAGCTATTTTTCAAAGACCGATTCATCATCCTCTGACAGCACGTTGGGACGCGACCAGCTTGTAAGTCTGCTGGATGCCGGTCTTCAACTACGGTTTATTGCTGAGGTGGAAAGCGCCTTGCAGGAAACATTAGGGGTTGACGAATTACGGTTAGTGCGGTCATCGCTGTTTGATTACAGCAGCAGCCGGTCACGCCGCAAGGAAGCTGACAACCAATTTTATGGGTATAATGTAGAAGTTGGTAAATATCTTACAGATAAGTTATTAATCAGCTATAGTATTGGTCTTGATGAGGAGGATAATTACAGCTTTGGTTTTCGTTATGATGTAACCAAACATATCGGCTTAAGCGGCAACTTCGGCAACGACTCGAAGAAAAGGCAGCTTACTATTGAGACCAGGTATACTTTCTGATGGCATAAAAGGATTGATTGTATGAGACTTAATGAATATTTGGCTGAATTAAAGAAAATACGTACACTGTCCCCAGACGAAGAAATGGCGTTATGGCAGGGGTATAAAGAGGGCGGCGACCTTGATTGTCGCCGCCGTCTGATAGAAAGTTACCAGCCTCTGGTCTTCAAAACCGCCATGCGCTGGCGCTTGCCTGAAACAGTTATGCTGGATCTGATTCAGGAAGGCACAGTCGGACTGATCGAAGCAGTGGAAAATTATGATCATACCAAAGGAGTTGCCTTCAGTTTATTTGCTGTACATCGGATCAGAGGGAGGATGCTTGATCATTTAAGGCGTGAAGACAATCGTCTGCTGTGTATGGATGACATGACGACAGAGGATGGCAGCCAAATATCCATTGTCGATTCATTGGTTGATGCGCAGGCAGAAGTGGCAGCGCAAGCTGAGCAAAACTACCTGGTTGCAGAATTGAGAATGGCTATGGAACGCCTGCCAGTTAGGGAACAGCAGGTACTAAGCGGTGTTTATCTTGAAAATTGTGAACCGAAAGATTTGGCCGAAAGTATGAAATTAAGTGTTTCCCATATTTATCGTTTGCAAAAGCAGGGGATTCGTCGGTTGCGGGGGATGCTGTCAAAGCTGATGGGCAACTGGTAGGAAATCAGTCGGATAATGGACGATAAACGCCCTTCTGCTTAGTTGTTCCTCGAAACACTTGCTTGTGACTCATGGTATACGTGTCGCGGCGCAACTGTCGTCGCGCTTAGCATCTGGGCATTGCTTGCCTGTTTTCGGCATTAAGGATACGTGTGTTAGTCAATACGCCGCATTTGTACAGATTATCAAAAAACAGAGAAAACTAGTATAAACACCCTAAAATAACTACACTCAGTGGGCTAATTGCAAAATTTACCTGTTTTTTAGCATTTTTCATCAACCAGAATCTGGCCTCTTCCCAGGAGTATAATTAGTGTTTATAATAGGGGATGGTGGATGTGGCGGATTGTAAACAAAATATCACCAAACATTTAACCTCAGCGCAACAGTGGCTTTCAAAGGCGGAAGAAGCTTTTGAAAAAGATCGGGATATTCGTGGTGAGCTTAATTTGTTTTTAGCCCAGGCGGAACTTACGCGGGCGAAAGAGACAAACCGTTCCCTGCATTGGCGGTATCGGTATCCGATTATCCGGCATAGCATGGCGATTGTTTTGGCCTTAGTCATTGCTGTCGGCGGGCTGACTGCCAGTTATTTGTGGGGAATAAACCGCCAAGAAGATGCACCGCCGTTGCAGACTGACTCGCCAGTCCCGGTATCTCAGACTTGGTCCAATCAATTCAATGAGAGTGCCGGAGTCATGAAACCAGCAACAACGATATCGGCACCTGAAGCTAGTGCCTCGAAGACTGTGGCCGACAAAGACCGTACAACTGTCTCACCACAGTTGTCTGCGCCGCCGGCAACGGATAAACAACCTAACTTTTCAGCCCAATCGCAACAGGAGCAAGCAGCGCCTTTGACACCTGATGAAGTCAACCATCTTATTCGTTTAGCCGGAAAATCGTTGCGTGGACAATGAAATACCATGAGGAGGTAACGCATGAAGATTTTTAAACAATGTAAGATATTTATTGCTGCAGCAATTGTTTTAAGCATGGCTGTTAGCATTGTCTTGCCTGTGTATGCAGCAGACATTGAGGGCAAGACAGCTACGTCGGTAACAGTGACAGGCAATAATCAAATTGCCGAAAGCACTATTATGGGTGTAGTAACAATCCGACCGGGTGATACCTTGACAGCTGAGAAAGTAAAGCAAGACATGCAGGCAATTTATGATTTAGGTTACTTTTTTGATGTTGTTGCTAATTTTACTGAAGTGCCTGAAGGCGTCAAAGTCATTT
>NZ_JBYKYF010000138.1:0-7997 GCF_057736855.1 Sporomusa sp. | reverse complement strand
AGACTAAAGTCATAATAATTATAACGTCAACTACAAATATAGTGGTTGGCGTTATAATTATTATGTCGATATGTTACCATGAACATTGGTTTTCAGAAAAAATGCAAAAAACTCATTGACATGTTCCCGTAAACGAAAGGTGCAAAAAATCAGCCCAAGACATCAATCCGAGCGGCTCGTGCCATGTTGAGTCAGTTGCGTTGATAGAGCGCCAAAAGCCTTAAACCATAAGGCTTTTGGCTTTTCCTGAAATTAATATGTGTGATTTATGTTCGCCTAGACTTATAGTTTTGGCGAATTTTTATTTTATGGGGGTGGCGCATTTTGTTAAAAGAAATTATAATTAGCATTCAACCGATGAAAGCCTGCGGCGTCTGATCTGGGGATGCAACGGCCGATATCCGGCGAAGGGCGACATTTTTAATATTATGGGTGGCATTGATCGAGCGTAGAGAAAAATAATCGTGGTCAATAAATGGTTTCTTCAACAGCTTTCGTGCGGCAGTCTAGCAAATGGGTTGCACAGGAAATACAAGGGTCGAACGACCGTATTATTCGCCCGGGAATAACAAATTTGAGTTCTGGTGATGGAATTTTTGTGCCGATGAGAGCGATTTCTGCCGGTCCTCGGTTGCCGCAGATATCTTTAGGAGAAAAGTTCCAAGCTGTCGGTGTAATAATATCGTATTTATCAACCTGTTCACCCTTCAAGCTGGCGCAATGGAGCAAAGGCCCCCGCATAGCATCGGTAACTGAAAGAGCTTGGGTGAGCACAGGATCTTTCTTCTGATTGATCGGCGGTGGGCCAGGTTTGATCTCATACAGCCACCCTTCCAAGAGTTCCGTTATGAGAAGCGTTTCTAAAGTGCGGGCAACAATCCGGTCCATTGTGGAAGTACCGCCATTATATAAGCCGTTAAAAGTCATGCGGGCCAGCGGTCCGCCCTCATAGTGTTGTCCCCGGTATAGCACCGCCTTAGTCCAAGTATAAGCTCCGGGTTTATGTGGGGCGGGGCGTACTTCCCCTTCTTCCATCCATTTTGCACGCTCGAACCATGCTCTTGAGATATCTTCTTGTATTAGATTTAGTTGAGGCTCAGTTATTCTACCGTTGTCAACGACACCAGGTTTCCATAGAATATGGTCGTTCTTGTTGCCGAACCGGAATAATCCGAATGAGAGGAAGCGGCCTGGGGTTTCCCCAATATGGTAATAGTCCTCATAGACCCTGGCGATAAGCTCGGTATCAGGCAACATATATCGCTGGACAAAAGCGTTGATATCTCTGATGAGTGCAAGGGCTTGGTTTATTTTGTCTGCTGTGGGGGCAACAGCAACTCCGCCGTGTATGAAGCTGTGTTGGTTAGGCGCTTTACCACCGAAAAGAGCCAGGATTTGATGGCTTTTTTCCGCTGCTTTGACGGCCTCAATATAATGTCCTGCCAAGCGACGATTATCTTCGGTATCCAGGCGGCAGTCTTCGCAGTTTTGCCTCAGAAAGGGGGGGTGATTCGGCATGATGACGAAGTCGGGTAACCCGAAGAAATAGAAGTGACGGATATGGTTCTGCAAAAAGTCGGCCCCGAACATGATGTTGCGTAAATACTGGGCGTTTTCATCAATGTCATTGTCGTACAGCTGGTCCAGAAGATAACTTGACACAGCGCCATGGGCCATGGAGCAAATGCCGCAAATGCGTTGGGTCATGTATACGGCGTCGGTAACATGACGGTTTCGCATTATATATTCGAAGCCGCGGAACATAGTGCTGCTGACATTGGCTTCGACTATTATTCCGGTGTCAATCGATAGCTCGACTGATAACAGGCCGCTTAAGCGGGTAACAGGGCTGAACAAAATTTTTTGCGTGCTCATTTTGGTCTTCCTTTCTCCGCTAACGGCTGTTGTTTATGAGCTGCTTCGCCTTTGCCTTTTTCAGGGAGAGGCGTGAAAAAGGGGGAAGACCCGTCAGGAAAGTCCTGGTTAGTACAACCGATGCAAGGGGTATTCACCTTTACTGGCCAACTCACATGATTAATCCACTGCCTGTAGGGGCAGTCAGCGCTTGTACGGGGGCCGGAACATCCTTGGGAAAACATACATTCAATATCGCCCAGTTTCTTGGCGAGTCTTTTTGATCAAAATAGGACCGTCGCTGGCAGTGGCGGTGGATGGTGAATTCGTAAAAGAGCTTCGGTCTGCTAAGTTTATCTAGTTCCGGCTTTCCGTACATAAGCAGATGAGCTAATGTTCCTACAAACCAATCAGGATTTACCGGGCAACCGCTTACATTGATTATCTCCCGCTTTAGCACCTGTCCTACTCCTACCGAGCCAGTTATATTCGGTTCCGCAGATGAAGCTCCGCCAAAACTTGCGCACGTTCCGATAGCAACTACATATTGAGCAGCCGCTCCTAGTCTCATTACTGCCTCTAGAGCCGTAATCGGTCCATTCTTCGTCCTGGCGATAACATTATAGATTCCACCATCTTTTATCGGTATCGCTCCCTCGACTACAAGCGTGAATCTTCCATGATAGCGGTTAACGGCGTCATTCATAAGCATAAGCGCATCGCTTCCCTGGGCAGCCATGAAGGTATTACTATATATAAGATCAATCATATCTGTAAATACTTGGTTCAGGTAAGGATATGTTGTATTCATGAAAGCAATGTTGTTGTCGCCGCTATCGCTCGTTTCCAGCCAGATAACGCGTAATTTTTCTTTATTGTTGTCAGTTAAATATCGACAGGCTATAGGCAATAATTTGGCTGATAACCCATGATTATCGGCTGTTGCATTATCCTGGCATAGTTGCAAAAACTCGGCTTTTTCCATACCTCACCTCTAAGCAAGTTTCTATCATCATATGCAAAGACGTAGTATTATAGTAACGCTACAAGAAAAACCCGCCTTCTGCAAGCGGGGCGGACGACTGCTAACAGCAGCCACAACAGTTTTTACTATACAAAAAATTCCATTTTACGGAATGCTTAAGCTCGTCGGTAATAATTTCGAATAGCATATCTCTGTGACGCTGAGAGCAGAGGCCAAACATAATTTTCCTGTATGTTTCTACAGCTCCGAGCTCACCAAAGATCGCTTGCTGAATGGCGGAACAGTAATTCGTAGGCTCTTTGAATTCTTTTTGTTCTGGATAAGGCGGTTCGCAGGTTATCTCCTGGTAAATCATGCGAAACATCTTAAAATGCTTAATCTCGTCGTCTCTGAGAAAAAACAATTTTTGCGTAAAGATTTAACAAAGCCAGAACAATGGAAAAGGAGTTTAGCTTATGGTAATAGAAACAGACAGATTGATTTTACGGGAAATGATTGAGGATGATTTTGATGCATTGTATGCTGTTCTTGCAGATTCGGATATCATGAAGCACTATCCCTATTCCTTTGACGAGGATAGAGTCAGAGGGTGGATAAGAAAAAATATTGATAGATACAAGGTTTTTGGCTTCGGATTGTGGGCCGTAGTTTTGAAAGAAACTGGTGAAGTGATTGGGGATTGTGGACTTACAATGCAATTGATTGGTGGCGAAATAAAGCCGGAAATAGGGTATCATATTCGAAAGGATTGTCAACGGAGAGGATACGCCAGTGAGGCTGCAAAAGCAGTAAGGGACTGGACTTTTATGAATACACCTTTTAATATCATTTATTCCTATATGAAGTATACGAATGTCCCATCATATAGAACAGCGATAGCTTATGGATGTCATCTGGTTGATGAGTTTGAAGATGACACTAATGAAATCACTAAAGTATATGCAATCAGCCGTGATGAGTGGAAAGAATTGAAAAAATCAGGAGGTTATTATGGTTGACATAAAATTATGGATGGAGCGCTTTATAGAATTACTTAAAGAAACGTTTGGTGAACGTATCTATTTTGTAGGCCTACAAGGAAGTTATGGAAGAGGTGAAGCAACTGAATTAAGTGATATTGATGTAGTAGTGATATTAGATAAACTAACAGTAGAGGATATAAAAACATATAACGATATGATTGATACCCTTCCTCACCGAGAGTTGATTTGTGGATTTCTTGCAGGTCAAGATGAACTCATAAATTGGGAGCCTTCTGATTTATTTCAGTTTTATTATGATACTATACCGATTGTTGGAAGTCTTGATGCGTTGCTGGCAAAAATTGATAGTGCAGCAGTGGAGCGTGCTATTAAAATAGGTGCTTGCAACATATACCACGGATGTGTACACAATATGTTATATGAAAAAAGCGATGATATAGTGCGTGGGCTATATAAGTCAGCATCTTTTGTCATACAAGCTATTGTATTTAAGTCTACAGGCAAATATATTAAGCACCAAAAAGACTTGCTTGAAGCGGTAACCAATGAAGAGAAAAAGATTTTAAATGACTTTAATGCTCTAAAAAACGGTGCTACGATTGATTTTGATACATTGTCGGAGCATTTATTTAATTGGGTAAGGAAGCTAATTAAGATATGAAGGCCGCTTTATAAAGTTAATGGTTTTTTAGTGATTGTATGCTATAGTTTGAGCATTGCAGAGAATATGAAAGGTGCTTCGAATCCTTAGGTTTATATGGTCGAAGCATTTTTTATTTTCGTACATTTTAGGGATATTTTTGCGAAGAGGATTTATTTTTGCAAAACAAAGATTCGTTTTTGTAAAGAAGATTAGAATAATGCACATAAACAGATTTTTTTTGTAAATATTTCTGATAAACAAACAGGAATTACAATGAATTTGGCAAATTAAGTTAAAGAATATACTAGATTTCCACTGTGTAAGGCTAAAGATAAGACAATACATGACGGATAAAAGGGGGCGTTTTCGAGATATTCTCCGCGATGGCGAATCTAGCGCGTGTTGGACCATGGGAATGTGATGATGGTACATCCGTTGCACAGGAAGGACGATTTCTGAGTTCAAAAGAATATGTTCGAAGTACATCCATCAGATGCAAGAATCGTAAAAAAAAATAATAGAGAACTCATTGCCAACCTCAACCCCAAACCCTATTTGTTATGAGCATCGAATTATCCGTAAACGCAATTCATCCAGATGACTTGGTGGTTAACGTGCAAGATTGCTAACCCGGGTGCCGCCTGCTCCTCGAGTAAAGTGTGGTTACTTTATGCGCAACTCTTTACTTCGGCAAATACTAGAGCAATACTGAAATAGGGAGATGTTGTAATGATAGATAAGATTGTAAAAGTTTTTAGTAATTATTTTGCAATACTTGTCATTGTGGTTGCAGCACTGGCTTTCATTTATCCGCTGCCATTTAAGTCCGCTGCTCCATATATACCACAACTTTTAGGACTTGTTATGCTGGGAATGGGTCTAACGCTGACCAAGGATGACTTTAAGGCAGTGTTTGAGCAACCTAAGGATGTTGTAATTGGTATTTTACTTCAGTTTATTATTATGCCGCTGCTTGGTTACCTTATCGCTTTAATTATGGGGGTCAATCCGGAATTAGCCGCCGGTTTTATTCTGGTCGGCTGTGTACCAAGCGGCACAGCATCAAACGTAATGACATATTTGGCCAAAGGGGATGTAGCTCTTTCCGTTACCGTTAGCTCTTTAACAACATTGATTGCGCCTTTCATTACGCCATATCTATTTTTGTGGCTGGGCGGCAAATTTATACCGGTAGATGCCACCGCGCTCTTAATTGATATTCTTAAAATAGTACTTGTGCCCATTATTTTCGGGGTTTTTCTCCGACAGATGTTTAGTGCAACCGTACAGAAACTAGTAAAAATTGTACCGCTAATCTCAGTGTTGGCGATTATAGCAATTGTAGCGGCTGTTGTTGCTGCTAGTGCCCAGCGGCTTGTTGCTGTTGCCGGAATTGTTGTTGTTGGTGTAATAGTTCATAATCTTTGTGGTTACATAATTGCACATTTTGTTGCCAAAAAGATATTCGGTATGTCGGAAGCCAAAGCAAGAGCTATATCCTTTGAAGTGGGCATGCAAAATTCAGGTTTGGGTGCAGCCCTCGCCATGGTTCACCTTTCACCTGTTGCCGCATTGCCTAGCGCCATATTTAGTGTATGGCATAATATCTCTGGTCCTACTCTTGCTTCATGGTGGGCAAAGCGGACACCGAGTATGGACGCAAGGGAAGAGGATAAAAAGGTTAACTGTTGATGACCTTTATTAGGCTATGACGAGGGAGTCTACCCAAGAGCAAAGTTTGTGTATTAGGTATAGTAATGCCTTTTGCTTTATACTCCGCCTGCAGAGTCTTTACTCTTTCAAGCTCGGCAGGCGTGAGAGCTTTTTTAGTACATCATTTTGGATTACCCATTCGCACATGTTGAGTGCGTGGCGTTAATAGGGCAGGCAGGTAACGCAGGGTGGTAGGGTTTGGAAAAAATTAAAAAGCATATATGAAGTAAGATATCAATTATCTATTAGGAGGATGCAATATGAGTGTTAAAGAAAAAGTTCTTGAGGTCATGAAAACTGCGGGAAAACCTTTAAGTGCGGGTGAGGTCGAGAAATTGTCCGGACTTAACCGCAAAGATATTGATAAGGCTTTTAAAGAGTTGAAAGCAGAAAATGCTATCACGTCGCCGGTACGTTGTAAATGGGAACCAGTTAAATAATGACCGGTACACAAAGTATCAAGTATTAAATGTACGAAATATTGAGTCCTTTATTCTGTAAGGATTGTTGGTTAAATTTGATTTTGATCAGTTTTGTGTCGCCTAGACAGCAGGTTTGGGCGGCTTTTTTGTTTTTTGGAAGTACTTTTACATGAAATATTCTTATTATACAAAGTTGGAGGAGTTTCATATAAAAGTATGGAAAATACAGAATAGATTAGAACATGAAAACTTAAATTTTACTGTTTTGCAACGTTTGTGGGCAGTTTAAAAAACTCCTTTACCGTTATAATTCTGATATACTGATGAGGTAGTAGTGAATGGGAAGGCGTATAGGGCAAATTATTGATATAATTGCCAACACCAAAGTGGTGTGTTGCTAAACCTGTATTCCTAGCACTATCCTAAAGAAACTTATCAGAGACAGATTAACTGACGCAACTATAAGAAGCAAGACATTGAAATACTGGTCATTACTGCACTAGCATCGAAGCGTTATAAAGCAGTTTAGGTGCCTGGTTCTAGCTGTTGACAGGAGATTTTAAATTTTTATCCAAAATACCAATATAGGAACACTCTTTAGTGCAATAACGGGAGGACTAATACTTGATAACAGGTGAAATCAAAAACAAAGTCGACAAGATTTGGGAAACATTCTGGACTGGTGGTATAACTAATCCACTATCGGTGATTGAGCAGATTACATATTTATTATTTATTAGGGGCTTGGATGAGGCTGAGACCAGGAAGGAAAAGGAAGCTGTGCTTTTAGGGATTCCCTATAAAAGAATTTTTCCTGAGGACAAGCAGTATTTACGTTGGAACCAGTTTAAAAATCTCGAAGCTGAGGAAATGTATCAAATTGTTTCTCAGGAAGTGTTTCCATTTATTAAAAATTTGCATGGCGATAAGGACTCAGCGTATACCAAATACATGGCTGATGCCATTTTTATTATTCCTACGCCACTACTACTAGAAAAGATAGTGACTGCTTTGGATGAGATTCCTATGGATGACAGGGATACCAAAGGAGATCTCTATGAGTATTTGTTGTCAAAAATCGCAACATCCGGAACAAATGGGCAGTTCCGGACGCCGCGCCATATTATTCAAATGATGGTTGAGCTAATGAAACCAACACCGCAAGATATTATTGTTGATCCCGCAGCAGGAAGTGCTGGTTTTTTAGTGGCCTGCGGCGAATATCTTCGAGATAAGTACAAAGACCTGTTTATGGACAAGCAGCTTCACGATCATTTTAATCATAGCATGTTTTACGGCTATGATATGGATCGGACGATGCTGCGCATCGGTGCGATGAATATGATGCTGCACGGTGTGGAGAATCCTAACATTGAATACCGGGATTCCTTATCCGA
>NZ_JBYKYF010000137.1:4936-7998 GCF_057736855.1 Sporomusa sp. | reverse complement strand
TATATTGGTTATTAAAATTAGGATACGCTGTGCTGTTTTTCGGATAAATAATTTCCTGTCCAAAATCGGCAGCCTCAACCGATAAATCAACCAGCGTAACAAATGCATCAAACCCAATGAGTTCCTGTGACGCCAATAAACTTTTGGTAGCCAGTTCGGCATCAGTTGACCATTTGTCATAAGTAATACCCAAAACCCGGTGGGAAGCACCGCAAAAGAGCGGCGCTACCGGGATTCTATCAGTTTCTTTTGACTGCAGAGCCAAACTGACTCTTTCCAATGAAGTTAGCTGCCGTTTTTTTTGCACACCACTCATACCCAGACCCCCATCCCTATATGGTTTGCCATTAGCCAGTCAATCCTAAAAGTCGTCGGGAAAGTCTTACCGCATCAGCTGCATTAACAGCATAGCCATCGGCCCCAATTTTATCAGCAAAGCTCTGCGAAATGGGTCCCCCGCCAATAATGACTTTATAGCGGTCCTTAAGGTTTTGCTCTCGCAAAATCTCGATAACTGTGGCCATTCCCTCCATGGTAGTGGTCATAAGCGTTGCCATGGCAATAATATCCGCATTCACTTCCTTGGCCTTTTCTACAAAAGCCAGCGGCGGAATATCTCTGCCCAAATCATAAACTTCAAAACCTGATGTTTCCAACATAATTTTTACCAAGTTTTTGCCGATATCATGAGTATCACCTTCCACTACCCCGATGACTATTTTGCGTTTCTCCCCTTGCTCAGTAACTTTAATATGTCCTTTTAACACATCCAGCCCGGCATACATAGCGTCAGAGCATAACAGCAGCTCTGGGATAAAATACTCTTCTTCTTCAAAGAGTTTTCCTGCCCGGTCCATCCCATCTGACAGACCTTTTTCCACAGCTTCATAGGCATCAATTTTTTTCGCTACAATCTCCTGTGCTACATGTACCGTCAAATTTTCATCCATATCCACAACAGCATCTGATAGCTTTTTGAATAATTCTTCCTTATTTACCGTCATTTCCAGCCCTCCCATGATATTTACAGCACTTTATAGCAAACCAGCATCAATACGTTTATCCGTCATGAAACTTCCGCAATAGGTTCGCGGCCAGCACCTAAGAAGGCCACCACATTAGCTAACGGAACACTCGGCGGGATGTCACATCCTGGCATAAGAATAAAATTCATACCCCTTCCAGCCTGCCGAATGCACTGATTAGCAGCCTGGATAACTGCCTCAGCTGATTCATCTTTCAGCAGCATCGGATTTATGTTACCAGCAACCGCCACTTTTCCCGCAAGAATCTGCTGAACCTGTTGTAAGTCCACCTTATAGTCAACTGACAACAGATCCACATGCATGCGGGGTACTAAAGCGATGCGGTCTTTAATATTGCCGCAAATATGCAGAGTGGTATACACTCCCTTTTGCTTCAGTTTTTTGTTAACCTGCACAATGTATGGTGCAACGAACTCTTCAAAATGTTTGAGGGAAATAAGGTCTCCTGAGGCAGTAGGTTCGGCAACCGATAGTATTCTAGCGCCTCGCTCAATGGCTGGCGTTAAGTAAGCTATGCACACTTCTGTCATCGCCTCAAGCAAAGCATGAATACCGGTTTTATCTTTATACAAACCTGACATGAGCTTTTCTACACCATAAAACTGCCCAGCCAGTGTAAATGGCCCCCAGCTAGAAGACCCGACCAACACCGAATGACCGATTTGTTCATTAACTTGTGAAATTATGTTGCGAATAGCGCCAATCCACTCATGATTATCCATTCGGCTAAGGTCAAGTCGGTCGGCCTCTGTGATTTTGGTAAACGCCGGTTCAATGACATCAATATTGCCCTGCGGCCGGAATGTAATTTTGCCGCCAAAAATATGAACCAGCAGATTGTGATAGCCGGACCCTGGCCAAACAATATCAGAGTGAATCTTTTGGTTAACGGCAATAATGGCAGGAGCACCTAGTTCCGGTTTTTCAAGCACTTGCTTGAGCGTTAGACCCTGCTGTCCAAATGACCAGGTTCCCCCGGACAGCAGGGCTGCCGGAAACACGGTGTTCGCCGACGGTGCATTGCTTTTTACCTGCAGCGCATAGAGGATTCTGTCCTTAGGCAACATTCGTCCCCTCATCTCCTTTTACAACGATTATCATTACCTACCGATAATCATTGTGCTGATTACATCTTCGATAAGAGTTAAACCGCCATGGTAGCCGGTATATCCCCTGCTGATAACCGCCCGATTGGACACTGGAAAGCTAATGCTCAGATGCCCAGCTCCCAATTCCTTGGCTAATTCCCGGTCAAGAGCACTACCAATAACAAAGGCCGGATGGAGGGGATTGGCATATTTGCCAGCCTGAGCCTGACTTTTGTCCCAGTGTGCGCGTACCGCTGCGGCAATAACACTGCTATCGGTATGAAAAATTACCTTCGGGGATAAACCGCAATCTAGCTTGGCTAATTGACCAGTAATGTGCTCTTGTTGCTCTTCATCCAAAATATCTGTGATACCAACAACTTCCGGCAGCCACCCCAAATCATCGCCCAGAAAACGCGTGAGTGCTACCGCATAATTGGTGTCGCTAATAATAACAGCATACCGCTGCAAATCCATATCATTATAACAATCCGTAAGTGGTTCCAATAAGCGATAATAGCGGGTATTTTCATACTCAATAACCTTTTCCACCAGCACTGGGTCTAAGTGCAAAGCTTCTCCTACCTGCCGTAAAAATGCATTAGTAGCTGTAGGCCCTATCGGCAGTGGAGTGGATATATAAGGTATACCATGGATTTCTTGCGCCAGCCGGGCAGCACCTAAGCCAAAAACTTCTGACACCACAATGTTTAAGGCGGCAGCGCCAGCTTCACGGATTCCGGCGATACTGTCATCTACTGTAAAAAAACTGTTTACCGTCAGTCCCAGTTTTTCCAACAGCCGGCGAATGCCTTCGAGATTGCCGCGCCAGAAAACATCGATAAATGGAGTAATTCCCCACAAATTTACTGTTTGCAAGTGTTTTTTCTCTGTTTTCGCGACAAAGTCTTTGAACAGACTCTGGAGT
>NZ_JBYKYF010000137.1:0-4926 GCF_057736855.1 Sporomusa sp. | reverse complement strand
AATCATAACCATGGTAGGAATTGCCACGGAATCCGCCTGTTTCAGCAAAGAAAATAGGTACTTTTTGCTCCTGCAAAGGCCTGATCACCGAGCCAATATCATCGCCGATAACCTCTGTGACACAGCTGGTCAAAACAACATACAAATCTCCCTGCATGATCTCCAGAGTATGCCTGATCTCTTCTTCCAGACGCTGTACTCCCCCAAAAACCACCTCACGTTCCTGAATATTCGATCCAGGCATACTGAGTCCGCCGCAATAGCCGCCAACCTGCAGGCCTGATCCGCCTGCCTGCGTCCAGGTAAAGTTACCGGCACAGCCTGGAGGCGCATGCAATATTGGCACCGTTTTGGGCAAAGCGCTCACAGTAGCAATCGCGCCACCCAAGGCGCAGGTATAACGAGGTCGTTCGATAAAAGGATAGCTGCTCATTGACTGTCACCCCCTGCCGTTACAATAAACGTAAATGGATTTTGACCATACCAGGACTCCTGATAAGGCAGACTGACATACCGGCTAAGATTGGCATTGAAACGGGGGTTCTTCAATTGGCGGTATAACCGTCTGGCCAGTTCATAGGCACCCCGGTAACCTACATAATGCAAGCCGGTATTATAAATAACATGCGTGGGAATACCCAGTTTGGCCGCAGTACTGTTGCCATTCATATGACCGAGAAAGACATCAGGCTGTATGTTACGTAACAGATTGGCCTCTTCAAACGGCTGACAATTAGCAATGTTTAGTGGATACTCCCGCCCGGTTAGCCGCACCAGCTTCTCGTATTCTACTTCAGCAAATTCATCATGATGAAAAGCCCGGATGCCTACAACCTCAAACCCCAACTCAGCCAAGAGAAGCGCGGTAGAAAGCGCGCGAAACTCACCGGCACTGCTAAAGGCTTTTTTGCCTGCAAACATTGGTTTCAGCGGCTCAAGCGCCGCTAGCAGTTCTGCTTCCTCTTGAGCGATCAGTTGTTCCGCCTCTCGCCCAAGACCGAAAACATCGGCCACATCCTTCAGCCATTTACCGGTATTCGCAATGCCGATTGGCATATGTTTGATAATAAACGGCACCTGATACTTTTCTTTTAAATGGTTTAACATATAGTCATCATGAGTTGGACAAGTACTAATGGATAAATCAGCTTCAGCCATGCGCTGCATACTAACCGGGTCAGCAAACACCGGAAAAATATTAACCTCAAGTCCCAACGCTTTTAACAGCCGCTCTAGCTCAAGTTCATCTACCCGTCCCATAGAGGACATATTCATTAAGTTAACCGTCCTGCCCGTTTTTTTAGGCGTAACTGCTTGGGGTTTCTCTGGCAGTAATGTCCGGCCAATGGCATGGTATACCGCATCATAAGCGGTAGCCCAAATTTTAGTTTTGAAACCCTCACAATGTACTGGCAATAGTTTGGCCTTGACCTCAGGCTGTATTTGTTCCACTACACCATCGACATCATCGCCGATAATCCCGGGAACACAACTGGCTACCACAAAAATAACCGCAGGCTGGTATCGTCTGTCAGCCTCAACAATAGCCTCAGCCAATTTAGGCTCGCCGCCGCTGATGACATCGGCTTCCGTCAAACCGGTGGACAGCCAAGTCCCGTCTTTAACCACTCCCCAGCGCTGCATATTGCCACCACGTACGGCCGCATTGCCTCCATGGCTGGAAGAGCCGCAGCCTAGACCGCCATGCATAAGAACCACACTGTTGGGGATACTGTTCATGGTTCCCAAAGCCGGCAATAGCAGGCAAATAGAGTTTTGGGTAAAAGTTCGTTCACTGGCAGGCAAACAGCAACGCATCCGCCGGCAAGCCACTTCACCGATGGGCGCTCCATGGGCAATGCAGGCATTGAGTCGGTCTTCGCGGCGTGGCGGTTCCCTAAGTGCAAAATAACTCATTGTTTCACCTCTTCTTTATAGACCAAGCCCGACCAACTTGTCTTCAACGGCTGACCAGGACCGTTTCGCATAAACTAGCGGTACGGACTGAGCTTTGGCATGATGTTTAACCACTTTGGCCAGATTGTGATTGATATAGTCGGTAAAAACTAAGACAAAGGCCGTTGTTTTGGGTATATTCATTCTTTTTACCTCCCCAGGGTTTCGGCCAGTAATATGAGCGATTTCCGTTATCCCCATATCCCGCATTTTTTGTTCAATGGCGCCCAAGTAATCTGCACCTATAACTAAAGCCAGCATACGATCCTCTCCTTCAAAAAAAGTAAAGAGACAACCTGTTTCCTTGCCGAAGCAGAAAATCGGTTGCCTCCGGGTGCTTCCCAGTCAGCAATTGTCACTTGATTGAAATGTATATACCTGTCACAGTACTGACCGGTCAAAAAACAAAAAGAGGCAATCAAGGCTGGTTAACAGCCAATGATTGCCTCCGGTGGTCCGGTCAGCATGAATATCATTCAAATAGTTAGGCTCATATTAGCATACAGCCTAAATCGGTGTCAATCCCCAAAAAGAATTTTATTTATTTTTTTTTTGCAAAATTTATCCTTGACACTATTTTACTTTTTATCATATAATTGCCACAACACAATGATTGCGCAGGCTGATCAGACATACTGAAGGCCAAAAGAAACTTTCCTGTTTCTTTTGGCCTTTTTTTATTTTACCTCTCCTACCCTATATTCTGTCAGCCCAAAAAGGAGGTATTATGTATGGTCCAAGATCAAATGACGCCAATAGAAAGGCTGACCGCCTACAACCAGGGAAAACCTATTGATCGTCTACCATGTGTTCCCATCGTGGGCAACACGGCGGCTCGGGTAATTGGAGTCAAAGTTAGCGAATTATCGGCAAACGGAAAATTACTAGCCCAGGCACAGATTGCTGCTTACCGCCGGTTTGGCTACGATATTATCCGTATATTTACTGACCTGTATGTTCAGGCCGAAGCCATGGGGGCTCGCATTCGGTATCCTGAAGATGAAACCGCCTATCTCGACCAGCCAGCCATCACAGATATCAGGCAAATTGACCGCTTAACACCGGCTGATCCTTACCGTGACGGCAACCTTCCCCATCATCTGGAAGCTATGAAAATTGCCATGGAGGAAGTAGGCAACGAGGTGACAGTTACCGGAGCACTTACCTGCCCGTTTACCACTGCTTCCTTTCTGATCGGAACCGAAAACCTCGTCCGGCTTGTTGGCAAAAATCCCGATACCGTGCATCATTTATGCCGCTTGTCACTGGAAACCTGCCTTAACTACGCCAAAGCCATCATCGATATCGGTTGTACTCCCAGCCTGACTGATCCCATGTCATCGGCAACAATCATCAGCCCCCAGAAGTTCAAAGAATTTTCCTTTCCCTATCTAAAACAATTAATTGATTATATTCATTCCCGCGGTAAGCCGGTAACGCTGCATATCTGTGGCAAAACGGCGAAGTTATGGGAGCACATGGCCGAGGCCGGTGCCGATTGTATTAGTATTGACAATGCCGCCAGCCTATCTGACGCCAAACTAAAAGTTGGTCACAAACTGCGCCTGATGGGCAATGTCCAGCCATCAGAAATCATGCTACAGGGTTCTCCGGCAGATGTTCGCCTGGCGGTACTCAGATGCATCCGTGATGCCTATGACAATCCCAAAGGCTATATTGTGGCTTCCGGCTGCAGTCTTCCTACTGAGACGCCTTTCGCCAATATTGATGCCATGCTTGCTGCTACCCGCGAAATTGGCTATCCCATTACAGAGGAAAAACTTGATTTTCTGGAACAGAGGTGGTCAAAATGACAAACTTGACGGAAAAAGAACGCTTATTGGCCGTATTAAACCGCCAACCAACAGACCGTCCCCCGGTCATCTGCCCTGGCGGCATGATGAATGCTGCCATTGTTGAGGTCATGAACAGCAGCGGTCAGACTCTGCCTGCCGCCCACTCGGATGCGGCATTAATGGCAAGTCTGGCCTATGCCGTACACCAGCTTACTGGTTTTGAAAACTTCGGTCTGCCTTTTTGTATGACAGTAGAAGCTGAAGTATTGGGAAGCAAGATTGATTTGGGTACGTTAACATGTGAACCCAAAATCAGCCGCGAAGCATTTGCTACTGCTGCCCAAGTGGAGTTCAGATCTATCCCTACTGTGCTGCGTTCTGGCCGAATACCGATAGTCTGCCAGGCAACCGCAATCCTAGCCAGACAATATCCGGATATTCCGGTTATCGGCAGCTTGACCGGACCAGTAAGCACCGCGGCATCCATTGTCGATCCACTATCCTTTCTTAAAGACCTACGCCGCGAACCGACGGCCGCCCATCGCGTTTTCCACTATGTAACCGAACTCTTAATAGGCTTTGCCCACAAGCTAATTGAGCACGGTGCCACAGTCATTGCCATTGGTGATCCCACGTCCACCGGCGAAATCCTCGGACCAAAGCTGTTTAGCGAATATGCCGTACCTTACATCAATAAACTGGTTGACGCGGTGCAGCAACAAGGAGTACCTGTTATCCTCCATGTCTGCGGCAAATTGCATAGTGTAAAACACCTTCTTCCAGACATCAGGGCCAACGCCATCAGTACAGATGCTATGGTCAATCTAAAACACCTAAAAGCTGAATTTCCCCAGCTTACCACCATGGGAAACGTCAGCACCTACCTGTTAGAACTAGGTACTGAGGAAAAGGTATCCCGGCAAACCCAAAATCTCATTACCCAAGGCATTAATATTATCGCGCCAGCCTGCGGTCTAAGCACTTCCAGTCCCCTAGCCAATATTCAGGCCATGACCCGGACGGTTAAGGCGCACTCCCCCGAGGAAAGGGTGTGTCGGCCATGACCCTCCTGCGTTTTTACCAAGAACACAATCCTGCAGCTGCTCCTGTCTGCTTTGAAGTCATGACTACGACTACGGTGCTTGCGGCTGCCAGAGCGGCTGGTCTCCTGGTT
>NZ_JBYKYF010000136.1:0-8188 GCF_057736855.1 Sporomusa sp. | reverse complement strand
CTGCTGGCTTTCCAGTACTTTTCAACGGTATTCACGTCCGTCCAATAGCCGCCAAAGGGATAACCATATATACGTTTGCCAGCAGCCAGCAAAGCAGGAATGATATCTTTACTCAAATCATGGGTAGACACAGAATTGGCAGCATCGTTTGCCAAATATTGTTCTAACACCTTTCTAGAAAAAATATACACACCCATAGATGCTTGATTGTTCTTGGGCTGGCGCGGTTTCTCAGCAAAGGCTGTTACTTTTTTATCAACACCCATTTCCACTATATTAAACCAGCTAACATCTTCCCAAGGCACCTCAACCACTCCCAAGGTCACATCCGCCTGATTGCTTTTATGCTGCTTCAGCATGGCAGCATAATCCATTTTATAGATATGATCCCCGGACAGCACCAGCACATAATCAGGTTCAAATTTATCGATAAATTCAAGATTTTGATAGATGGCATCTGCCGTTCCTTTATACCATTCCCCGCCTTGCTCGGTAAAAAAAGGCGGTAAAATATGCACACCACCGCTGCTTCTATCAAGCTCCCAGGCATTGCCATTACCGACATAACGAGTTAGCAGCAGCGGTCGATACTGAGTCAAGATTCCAACAGTATCCAATCCGGAATTCCGGCAATTACTTAATGCAAAATCAATAAGGCGATACTGGCCACCAAATGGTACAACTGGTTTGGGCACTTCTTGGGTTAACACTCCCAGATGATTGCCTAAAGCCAATATCATTGCAACCCATTCCTTATTTCTCAACAAATTCCCCTCCCTGAAACTAAGCCATCTGACAGACATGATTAGCATATGCAAGGGAGGAAAATTATAGAATCAAAATTTGAAAACATAGCCCAAGAAAATCTAAAATATACCCAAACACACGAATTGCCATCCTTTTTTTTGCTTTACATTATATCCGGACATTTTTTGGACACAATAAGGGCGGAGGGATGTAAATGAATGAAATTGTTTGTATGGCTTGTCACCACTATTTTTCAAGTGAGCTAAAAACCTGCCCTGGCTGCGGCGGCGAACTGATTTTTGAGGGAGAAAACAAGAATGTCATCGACCGCCTACAGCCAAACTGCTTAATCCATCGGTACGAGGGATCTGATCTTTTAGAACCGGCCGTTGTTCTCAAGGAAACCAAAGCGAACTACAAGGTGGCAACAAAACTCAAAGAGTACGCAAAACCGCTAACAATCCCGAAACACAAAACCTATTCATTTGACCCACAAATACTAAGCGCGATTCAAGCCCTGCGCAATGAGCGTACTGCCACCATGTACCGGTATGATCAATTGATTCAGGCTCGCTGGCAAAACTTAAAACAATATAAGCCATAGCCAGCTGGCTTCTTCATAAGCTGTTATCAATTTGTAACAGCTCACTTACTGTCACAAATTGATAATCCTGACTGCGCAAGTTGTCTATAATGATCGCCACGGCCTCGGGAGTAGACAGTGGGTATTGTCCGTCATGCATCAGAATTATACTGCCTGGCCGAACACTTGCCATAATGGTATCAACCACTTGCGTAACAGGTATTTGCCGCCAGTCACCGCTATCAACAGACCACAATATTGTCGTATAACCTCGTTGATGAGCCATTGCCACAATTTGGTCGTTGTATCCCCCGCCTGGCGGACGAAAAAGCGTCGGCTTAGGCGCACCACTCCTGATAATGATTTCTTGGGAACGTTCAAGTTCTGCCGCTGCTGCCGCAAGCGGCATACGGTTCAAGTATTGGTGACTATAGGCGTGTGAGGCAATTTCATGGCCATCAGCCGATGCCTGGGCAATAATATGCGGATATACCTCAGCATTAACTCCCAAAACAAAAAAAGTTGCTTTTACTTGTTTCTCTCGCAGCACTTTCAATATTGCCGGCGTTGTTTGGGGATGCGGACCATCATCAAACGTAAGCACCACTACTTTGTGAATAGTAGACACTTTGCGAATAACTCGAAATGTATCATCGGTTACAAGTGCGGTTTCATATATCAGACTACATATTAACCCAACAACCAGCACGGCAATACTGAAAAAACTACACCTACGTAAAATACCCAATTCCAATTCCCCCTATGTAGTACTCCTTTTGGATACTACGCAAACCAGGGGCCAGATATGACAATAAGATAGCTAACCTAGGGGGTAATCCCATGTCCCGCATTTTCTTATGTTGTATCACCGTATTTACGCTTTTTCTCTGGCTGACTGCCAACCATGCTTTGGCCGCACCACCATCCCTGTCAGCCCAGGGAGCCATTTTAATGGATGCCAAGACCGGGCAAGTGCTTTATGAGCGAAATATGCATAAAAAACTGGCTCCAGCCAGCACCACTAAGATCATGACCGCCATTATCGCTATCGAAAGCGGCCGGTTGGACGAGACAACCCGGGTCAGTGTCCAGGCTGCCAGTACCGCTGGTTCTTCCCTCAATCTGTATCCCGGCCAAAGCATTACCATCCGTGAGCTGGTTACTGGGCTTTTGCTCCGTTCTGGCAATGATGCAGCGGTAGCTATTGCCGAACACCTGGCAGGCTCAGTAGAAGCATTTGTGGACATTATGAATAAAAAGGCCAATAGTCTCGGTGCACTAAATACTCACTTTCGTAATCCACATGGTCTTAGCGCACCGAACCATGTATCCACGGCATTTGATTTAGCTTGGATCACACGCTATGCGTTGAATAACCCTACATTTGCCCAGATTGTCAGCACCAAGGAAACCAACATTGAGTGGCTTGACCGTAAAGGGAGAACCCATGAACGAAATCTCCGCAATACCAATAAACTGCTTTGGATGCTAGAAGACGCTGATGGCGTTAAAACCGGTACAACCAGTGCAGCCGGTCCCTGTCTGGTTTCAAGCGCCACCCGCGGTAACCACAAACTCATTGCGGTTGTCCTGCATGATCATTCCCGTTGGTATGATTCGATGATGTTACTAAAGTATGGGTTTGACAGTTACGATCTGTATGAATACGCGGAAGAGGGAACTGTTTTTGGCGCATTACCTGTTGAAAATGGTCTGACAGGTATAGTAGATGCTATCGTAGCTTCTCCTGCAGCCCTGGTAGTCAATACAGCCGATTATGACTCAATAGCGGTTGAAGTGGATTTGCCAGAAAAAATAAAGGCCCCGGTATACCAAGGCCAAAAAATCGGTGAAATTGTATTCTATGTTCAGGATAAAGCAGTAAAAACCGTTGATCTGGTTGCCAGTAGCGCGGTGGAAGAACGCACCATCAGCAAAATCGTACTTAGGCAATGGCTGAATACTTTGCGCCGCCTATCCAACTGGGGATTATTATAGCCAAATTACTCTACCAACCATAGCGTAATCAACAGCAGCTTCCTCCAAACGCTTCGCGGCAAAAATCTCAGAGTTATTATGTAAATATAATTTTATGTAAATTTCAGTAAAGTAATAGAACCTCACCTTGACGGTGGATCCGGCGGGTGTATTTTCCATACAGTCCATATTGTCTGTACTCTCGCTGTTTATCCATTTCAGAGACTACAGAGGCTTACGGTAGAAAAAAGGTAAATAATGGCCAAACCCGATATCTCGGAAATTGAGGATTGCCTCCGTACCGCCAACAAACAATACCCCACCCGGTTTCAGGGAGGCGAAAAAGCGTCGATACAGATTGTCTTTGGCTGCCTCAGTAAAATAAATGACAACATTGCGACACAAAATCAGGTCAAATCCGGTTTCAAAATTGTCGACCAGCAGATTGTGTTGCCTAAATTCTACTCTTGAACGAATATCATCATTGATAATCGCCTTGCCGTCTACCTGCTTAAAATATTTATTCAGTCTGGCAGGCGGTATATTTTTTAATTCATTAGCTGTATAGATACCCTGCTTAGCCTTGGCAAGCATCTCCCTATCAAGGTCTGTTGCCAAAATACGATGTCGCGTATGCGGTGTCAGGTCATTTAGCAAAATCGCTATTGAATAGGGTTCAGCACCAATCGAGCAGCCAGCACTCCAAATATTTAGCTTAGGACTCTGTTTCAATAGATCAGGAATAACCTTTTTCTCTAATTCTTCAAACTTTTCCGGTGTCCGGAAAAATTCAGTCACATTAATGGTAAGAAAATCGATAAAATCTTTGTATAGTTTTTGATCGGCTTCCAGCTTATTAAAAAAATCAACATACCCTTTAGCACCGTGGCGGCTCATCATATTGCCGATACGACGCTGCATTTGCGCTGGCTTATAGTCATTAAGGTTAATACCTGACTTTGCATACAGTTTCTGCTTAAACAACTCCCAATCTTTGTCGCTCATGGAACCCTCCCTGTTTTGTCTAAAAGCAATCTATTATGATGTAGAAATTCGACAGTACACAGGGGTTTTCCTACCTAGGTATCATTAGCTAACAATAATAATTACCGCCCCCCAGTAAGCTTAAACCAATATACTGCCGGAAGACGGAAAAAAGGGTTCATTTTTCACCAATGTCCATTGATAATACTTGTTGCTATATATATTTCCGTATGGTGTATATTTTTTTGTTGTAATATTATGGTCTTCACAAACTTAATTTTACAACAAAAAACTGCAGCCAGAAGTAACTGGTTGCAGTTTTTTCTATTAGGGGGGAGTCTTAACGCGACAGCCCCTTGTTAGCATTACGCTAGGCCAAAATTTCTTCCACTGGGGTGTATGGCAAATTATGGGCTTCAGCCACACCCTTGCAGGTAATTTTTCCATCATATACATTAAGGCCTTTTGCTAAACCGGCATCGGCTTTAAGAGCAGCCTTCCAGCCATGATTGGCAATTTGGACAGCATATTCAAGAGTAGCATTCGTTAAAGCAAGGGTAGAAGTACGGGCTACAGCACCAGGCATATTAGCTACTGCGTAGTGAATAATTCCGTATTTTATATAAATAGGATCGCTATGGGTTGTTACTCGGTCAATGGTTTCCACCGAACCGCCTTGGTCAATGGCTACATCAACAATAACCGAACCGGGTTCCATAGTTTTTACCATTTCCTCGGTAACCAGCTTTGGCGCTTTTTTACCAGGCACCAAGACAGCACCAATAAGGAGGTCAGCTTTTTTAACCCAGGTTGCAATATTATAACTATTAGACATTACGGTAGTGACGCGGCCACCGAATATATCGTCAAGGTATACCAGCCGTTCTGCCGATTTATCAATAATTGTCACACGTGCGCCCAGGCCAACAGCCATTTTAGCAGCATTAGTCCCAACGGTGCCGCCGCCAATAATGACAACCTGAGCTGATTCGACCCCAGGCACACCACCTAATAAAATACCTTTACCGCCAAATGGCTTTTCTAGGCAGCGGGCGCCGACCTGTACCGCCATCCGCCCTGCCACCTCACTCATGGGTGTTAAGAGGGGCAAGGTATTGTTGCGCTCAATGGTTTCATAAGCAATACCTGTCACTTTCTTAGCCAGCAGCGCTCTTGTCAGTTCTGGCTCAGGTGCCAAATGCAGATAGGTAAACAGGATTTGTCCTTCATGAAACAAATCATATTCAGGTGCTAACGGCTCTTTTACCTTAATAATCATTTCCGCTTGATTAAACATAGCTTTCTTATCAGCAATAATTTGCGCCCCGGCTTTTGCATAACTTTCATCAGAAAAACCACTGCCTACGCCAGCACCTTGTTCAACAAGGACAGTATGCCCGGCCTTCTGCAAGGTCTCAACCCCAGCCGGAGTCAGAGCTACCCGGCTTTCGTTGTTCTTAATTTCTTTTGCTACACCAATAATCATCCCTTGACCGACCTCCTTTGCAAATGCAGATGCTCTTAAATAGCTAATGAAAATCTTACTAAGTATTCTCCTTAGCAGTTATCTTTTATTGCCTCTATTAGGCCCCTGCCCTAACTGCTAATATTCTTAGTGTATGGCTCAGGGGCTTCCCGCTCAATGCCACCTTCATCCCAAAGATATTTTTTTGTATCTGCCACAATAACACCACTGAGCGCAATTAGCGAAACCAAGTTGGGAATCGCCATCAAAGCATTCATGGCATCTGCAAAATCCCACACCAGCGTCAGCGAAGTCACCGAACCAACAAATACTGCCCCAACCCAGACAAACCGATATGGCAAAATTGACTTTTTACCAAACAAATACTCTACTGCCCGTTCACCATAATACGACCAACCTAATATAGTAGAGAATACAAAAGTCAATAAACCTACAGTAAGCACAATCGGCCCAATAACCGGAATTTGAGCAAAAGCGCCTTTGGTCAAAGCCGCACCAGACAGTTGATTAAGGCCTACCGGATTATCCATAACACTGGTTACAACCACCAGCCCGGTCATAGCACATACTACCACAGTATCCCAGAAAGTACCAGTCATAGATACTAGCGCCTGTCGCACCGGATTTCTGGTCTGAGCGGCAGCCGCCACGATGGGAGCTGAACCTAAGCCTGATTCATTGGAGAATAAACCACGGGCAATACCATAGCGCATGGCCATCATGACAGTTGCGCCGATAAAACCGCCGCCAGCAGCATGCGGTGTAAAAGCTGACTGAACAATAAGCGAAATCGCGGGAACCAGATAGTTTATGTTCATAACCAGAATTACTGCACAGCCGATGACATAGAAAATCGCCATAAACGGAACCAGTTTCTCGCAAACATTCGCAATGGATTTAACGCCACCTAAGATTACCACTGCCGTTATTATAGCCAAAAGTATACCTGTTACGTAGGGGCTTATGCCTGCCGTTTCTTGTAACATGGCAGAGATAGAATTGGCTTGCACCATGTTGCCAATACCGAAGGCAGCAATCGAAGTAAAAATGCAAAACAAAACAGCCAGCCATTTCATGTTAAGGCCATTTTCCAATGCATACATAGGCCCACCCAGCATAGTGCCATCCGAAGTTTTGACCCGATAGCGGACAGACAACAGCGCCTCAGCATATTTTGTAGCCATACCAAATACTCCGGTAAGCCAGCACCAAAATACAGCGCCAGGCCCTCCCAGACCAACAGCAGTAGCCACTCCAACAATATTACCGGTACCAATCGTGGCAGCAAGCGCCGTTGTCAGCGCCCCGAATTGGCTTACATCCCCTTCACTGCCTCGATCCTTACTGACAGAGAGTTTAATGGCCTTCCATACGTATTTTTGGATAAATTTCAGTCGAAAAGTTAGAAAAAGATGAGTTCCGAATAATAAGATAAGCATGGGAGGACCCCAGAGATAACCATTGAGCCAATTAATAAAATCATGTACACCCTGCATACATATCCCTCCTTTTTTTCTAATAGTGGCTTACTTAACTTCGCTGAGCTGGTAATCACCTCCTTACATATAGTTATTCTTTATTGAAAATTTATATTATTTATTTGCAAAGAGTCCTCTGGCAGAACTTTTTTTCTCTTTTTATTGACGATGTAGCGTTTTAGCCGTCGATGTAGATGCGGGGAACCCGCTTGCCAACCATGCAGACAAGTTCATAATTAATCGTATCCAACGCCTCGGCTACCTTATCGGTTGTTAACTCAGGTACCCCAAACAAAATAGCGGTATCGCCGACTTTGACTTCAGAGATATCAGTAACATCAACCATACATTGATCCATGCAGATCATGCCGACCAAAGGAGCATAACCGCCATTGATCCATACATCCGTTTTGCCGGACAATCCTCTTCGCCAGCCATCTGCATAACCGATAGGCAAAGTAGCAATTTTACGCCTAGTCTTAGTAATATATTCCCGTCCATAGCTGATGCTAGTTCCTGTCGGCACCGACTTAACATGTGCTACCCGGGCCTTGAGACACATAGCCGGTTTTAGCCTGATACTTTTGGTTACTTCCTCTGACGGCCATAGTCCATACATAATAATCCCAGGCCTAACCATGTCGAGCTGCGTCTCAGGCAATTCCAAAGTGGCAGCACTATTAGCAATATGTCGAATAGGAATACTAATTCCTTTGGCAATTATACGTTGCAGAGCTTCTTCAAATTGAGCATATTGATAATGGGTATAGCTTTTATCAGCCTCATCCGCAGTAGCAAAATGCGAAAAAACTCCCTCGATTTCTACTCCTTCCATACCTGCAACCGCTGCAGCAAATTCACCTGCCTCTTCCGGCAAAATACCAATTCGCCCCATACCTGTATCAATTTTTATATGTAATTTTACCTTTTTAC
>NZ_JBYKYF010000135.1:0-8250 GCF_057736855.1 Sporomusa sp. | reverse complement strand
GAAACAAAAAATAATTTGAAAATGGGGAGTGCTATGTTGCGAGCAGACACTATGGTATTTGCATTATTGGCTAACCGCTGGTCGGATTTTACTAGTTCATTAGGGTGTGAGATTCTAGCTGCCGAAAAAATACGTACACTTATTTGGGATGGTTACCAGCAATTTTTTCGATGTTACCACGGATTAAACCATCTTGCCGATTGTCTTATTCACTTGGACGATATCAAGATTTGGCTGGCTCAACCGCATGCGGTAGAATATGCGCTCTGGTTTCATGATATCGTATGTGTGCCTAACTCCCAAAGTAACGAATCTATGAGCGCGGCGGTTGCGCTGTATGCGGCTGACCAGTTGGCATTGCCGGCAGCCTTCGCCAGACAGGCAGCCAAACTAATTGTATTGACAAGTCATAAGCAACTGGCTGACAGTGAGGATGGAAAATATCTTGCAGATATTGACTTAGTCGTCCTGGGGCAGGAATGGAACCGATTCTTGGAGTATGAACGGCAAATTAGGGCCGAATACGGTCATATGAGTGATTTAGATTACCGCCTAGGACGACTGCAGGTTATCAAACACTTTCTTAGCAAGGCTACCATTTATCAGACGGAATACTTTCGGGATCGATACGAAAATACTGCGAAACGTAATCTGGAGGCACTTTACCAGCAACTGACCAATCAATAACCAATGGCAGCCCCATCACTGCGAGGATCAGCCCCGCCGAATTTGATATGGGTATCAGGATCAATCAAAATAGCACCGGCGTGCCCCATGATTTCGTCAAAATCATCGACAACTGTAACGGTATGCCCACGAGCGGTAAGTTGTTCGATGATTGGCGACGGGATACGGCCTTCTAATTTAAGGTCGTTGGCACTGGCTCCCCAACTGCGACCATATAACCAGCGCGGTGCTGATATGGCATCTTGCACACTAAAGCCAAAGTCCACAATCCTTGTGACCAAGGCGGCTTGAGTCTGGGGTTGGCCTTCTCCACCCATTGTGCCATATACCAGATAAGGCTTATTGTTTTTTAGTAACATGGCGGGATTGAGAGTATGCAAAGTCCGTTTCCCCGGTGCCAGGCTATTTATGTGGTCAGGATTGAGCGAGAAGAAAGTGCCGCGATTTTGCAGGATTATACCCGTTCCTTGCGGGATAATGCCTGAACCAAAATCATGATAGATGCTTTGGATGAGTGATACGGCATTGCCCCTATTGTCCACAATGCCCAGCCAAACGGTATCCCCTTTAGGGTCAAGCGGTTTTACACTACTGGCGGCGCGGTTCATATCAATTCGGGCAGCTAATTTCCGACCATGTTGTACGGAAAGCAGATAATCCACAGGAATCGCGGCAAAGGCAGGATCAGTCAGCCACCTGTCTCTATCGGCAAAGGCTTGTTTGGTTGCTTCGACGATGACATGATAGTAGTCGGCCGTTCCTTCGCCAAATGAAGTTAGGTCATAATGATTGAGAATATTCAATAGTGACAGGGAGGCCAGACCTTGGGTATTTGGCGGCAGATTATATGCCTGATAATCCCGGTAGTTCACCGAAAGCGGCTTTACCCAGTCGGCTGTGTGTTGAGCAAAATCAGCCAATGTAAGAACTCCGCCATTTGCCTGCAGTTCGGCTACAATCTTCTGGGCTATCGATCCTTGATAAAATTCATTTGCCCCTTTAACCGCTATTAGGGCTAGGGTATCGGCAAGATCGGGCTGTTTGAATAGTTCTCCGGGCTTGTAGGCAGTGCCATTTGGTTTTAAGAAAATGTTGCAGAACCCTTCAAAACGGCTAAGTGAGAGAGTTTCTTCAGCGATTGGCGGGATATTTGCCTTGGTCCAGCGGGAGTGGCTTGGCGTAACCGGAACCCCGTTCTTTGCGTAGAAAATGGCATCAGCCAAAAGTTCACGCCAGGTACATGCGGTGGGCATGTTGGCTTGAGAGTATTCGAACGCTTTCTGCCAGCCAGAAATAACGCCTGGTACCGTATTGGCAGCCAGATAGCCGCGCGGTGGAATGGTATCATAGCCTAATGACCGGTAGTAATCAATGGTAGCGAGGCTGCCGGCTTTGCCGCTGGCGTTTAAGCCAATTAATTCGCTTGTTGCAGCATTGTAGATCAGCCAAAAGTTGTCACCGCCAATAGAATTCATATGAGGATATACAACACTAAGAGTTGCTGCAGCGGCAATGCTGGCCTCGATGGCATTACCGCCTTTTTTCAAAATGCCTAAGGCAACTTGTGAAGCCAAATAATGTGGCGTGACAACCATGCCATGGGGTGCCATAACGGTTGGCATATTCGATCACCTCTACTTAAATAATGGGGGGCACTTCGGTGTGTTTTCGCTTACCGGTACTATTGTTATTAGCAACAGTATGCAATGCTTTGCCTAAGCGTTTAATGCCTTCCAGCAGGCGGTCTTCAGGATGGCTGACAAAGCAGAGCCTTAGTTCCTGAGAACCGGAACCATCTGCGTAAAAAGCTTCGCCCGGAACAAACGAAACTCCTGTTTTGGCCGCTTCATGCAGTAATTGACGGGTTACAATACCGTGGCTTAGTGTGCACCAAAAGTAAAAACCACCTGTTGGCAATGTAAAGGTAAGATACGGGCTGCAATACCGTTTAAGCGCGCTGGCGGCAAAGTCGCGGCGTTTTTTGTATTCGGTGCGTACACGCGTCAAGTGGCTGTCAAGTAAATCGGCTGACAAAAAATCATAAAGTAATCGTTGCGACAAGTTGCTGCTATGCAGGTCAATGTATTGTTTTTCTAAGGCAAAACGGTTAATGACTGGTTCCGGTGCAATCACCCAGCCTGTGCGTAGTCCGGGAAAAAGCATTTTGGAGAAAGTGCCGAGAGCAATCACACCGCCATAATTGTCAAGGGCTTTGAGAGAAAGTGGCGGTTGTTCGCCATAATATAATTCGCCGTATGGATCGTCTTCTACAATAATTAGGCGATGTTTAGCGGCTAATTGTAAAAGATCGCGCCGCTCCTCAAGTGGCATGACGTGGCCATTGGGGTTGCGGAATGTCGGCATAATATAAAACAGCTTAGGACGATAGCGGATAAGGTAATCTTCTAACAGGTCAAGCTGTAGGCAATCAGAGGACGGCAGACTGAGCAATCGAGCATTGGCGGTACTAAATACCTGAATGGCACCCAGATAAGTAGGAGACTCAACAATCACATAATCGCCAGGTTCCAGAAACACCTTGGTTATTAAATATAACCCCTGCTGAGAGCCGCTGACAATCATTGTGGTTTCCGGAGTTGCATTATATCCTTTGGTTTTCAGTCTATCAGCTAAAGCCTGGCGGAGCGGTGCGTAGCCTTCGGTTGGTATATGGCCTAAATCAGTGCCGTCAATAGAGGCTGCCTGCAACCCAAACAGCCGATTAAAATCCTGTAAGGGATATAGTGCGGGGTCAGGCATTCCGGCTGCTAACGGGATGCTATCATTCACGGCACAAGAAGCGATAATTTCGCGTATAATCGAGGATACTTGCGTATTGGAATTATGGGAAAATAATTGCGACCAGGGGACTGCCGGCGTACTGTGGACAGGTAGTGCCCACTCTGCAACATAGGTACCACTGCCAACTTTGGTGGTAATAAGACCTTGTTCTTCCAGTCGGCGGTAAGCATTAATGGCTGTCGTACGGCTTACTCCTAACAGGGTAGCCAGCTCACGTTCTGGCGGCAATTTGCTTCCGGCAGGTAAGGTAGCATTTTTGATATTTTCGGTCAATATATTGGCAATTTGCATATACAGGGGAGTAGACGATTTTGGTACAAGCCATGTTTTATCAAAAACTTTGGATATATCCATTCCAACAAAAAACTCCTTAAATATCCAATTGTTAACCTGATTATTATAATTGGATATTTACAATCATTTTCCTGCCAGGTAATATGAAATAAATTATACTAGGGGGTGAAGTTATGAGCGATTATATGCAGGGGGCGCGCGATAGTATACCTATTATGCTGGGAGTAATACCATTTGGTATTACTTGC
This sequence comes from Sporomusa sp., assembly GCF_057736855.1. Classification (NCBI taxonomy): domain Bacteria; kingdom Bacillati; phylum Bacillota; class Negativicutes; order Selenomonadales; family Sporomusaceae; genus Sporomusa; species Sporomusa sp. Next base: position 4,219 of record NZ_JBYKYF010000135.1, on the reverse strand, counting down.
GGTGTTATGGGTTTGACAGCCGGACTGACACCTGCAGAAACTATACTTATGTCGCTCTTGGTGTTTGCCGGAGCTGCGCAGTTTATCGGCATTACTATGTTGGGAGCTGGCATTACTGGCTGGGGTATTATTGTATTTACTACCTTACTCATTAACCTTCGTCACTTGTTAATGGGAGCCTCCTTGGCGCCGCATCTTTTAAAACTGCCGCTAGCCCGGCAGTTACTGCTGACATTTTCTCTGACTGATGAGGCGTATGCCATAACTGTTAATCGTATGGCCCAAGCAGGTTATAGTGCCAATTATCAAATGGGATGCAGTTGGGCTTTGTATGCTATCTGGGTTTTGTCAACTGTCATCGGTGTGCTGGTCGGAAGCTACATTCCTGATCCATTGGCCTGGGGTCTGGATTTTGCTATGCCAGCTACTTTTCTGGCTATGTTGATGCCTCGGTTAAATAATCCGGTCAGTGTGGTGGTTTGCCTGGTTGCCGCAGTAACTTCGGTAGCAGGTGTTATCTATCTGCCGGGAAAATGGTATATTATTGTCGCTTGTTTGTCTGCGAGTATAATTGGCGGTTTATTAGAGAAGGAGGAAAACCATGCGGCTTGAGATATTGCTGATTATCGTTGGCATGGCAGCGGCTACTTTTGTTACAAGGTTTGGGGCACTGGCAGTATTAAGAACAACCGGGTCACCCTGTTGGCTGGATCGCTGGCTCAAACATGTTCCTACTGCCGTTCTGACAGCTCTTATTGTACCTGCATTACTTCTGCCTGAAGGCCGGGTTGACTTATCTTGGGGCAACCACTATTTGCTGGCAGGGATACTGGCGGCCATTGTAGCGTATACTTGCCGGAACGCCATGCTTACCATGGGCCTGGGGTTGACAGTTATCCTGTCGCTTAGGTGGTTGGGAATATAGTTATTGCCAACAAATTTTATCTTCATGAATTTTATTTTGTTTTTATGGCTGGCTTGATGCCTGTTGCACGTCAGATTTATACTGGTGTCAACTAAAAAAGTAGCAAGTTGCTACTCTCTGGCATAGGATATGGTACGAAACCATTTTGGAGGTGCTACCGACTATGCCGGGTAATGAGGAAGAACGTAAAGTCAAGCAGCCTTTTCATAACCAAACCTGTGCAATGCCACATGTTCATACGTACTTACTAGAAGCCGACGTGGCGGACGATCATCAACATATTATTATGGGGGTTAGTGGTCCGGCGAAGGAACGAGGAAAAACCCATGTTCACCGAATTCATGGGCGGACATCCTTTATTAGTGAAGAAGGCGGGGAAGGTCACTGGCATACCCAGGATACTATGACCGGACCGGCCATTGAAATGCCGGAAGGCACTCATGTTCATTATTTTGAAGACATGACCAGCAAAGATTGTGGGCATTGCCATAGCTTCTCTGGTGTTACCGGCCTCGGACCGTCAACATTCTGTACAGAAGATGAAGAAGACGATGATTATTGTACGGACGACTTTGATAAAGACGAGTGTGAGATGGTTGATGACCCATGTGACAACATGCCGATAAAACCAATACCAAAGTATAAATTCGGTAAGCGTCCTGAAGATAAAAAGTGAGTCTGCTTAAAAATCCGCTAGCATATGTTGGCGGATTTTTAATGTGCGTTTGCTTGTTTGGGGATAACGTATTTCACAATTTACAGGATGAGTATAAATATAGTATAATTTTAAATGTCAACCACATAGTTCATGCATAGTTAACGTTTGGCTTGGTGGTTAACCATTATAAACAAATTTGGTTAACAAAGGGGGAGGGTAACATGCGCAATATTGAATTGATTAATAAGCTTGGTACCAAAGTGCTGGAAGGTGGAGAAGTATCGCGAGAAGAGGCGTCAGTTCTTGCGGCGATTGATGATAAAGACGTGCCGTTTTTATTAGCTATGGCTGACAGGATTAGGCAACAGTTTGTTGGTGATGATATCGACTTATGTGCCATTGTAAACGGTCGATCGGGGTTATGTTCAGAAAACTGCCGTTTTTGTGCACAATCAGTTTATCACCAAACCAATATTCCCATATATCCATTACTTAGTGAAGATGAACTTGTAGCGTCAGCCAAACAGGCCGAAGCTAGTGGGGCGCTTCGTTTCAGCATAGTTACTAGTGGCAGGGGCGTGGAACGAGATGCGGATTTTCCGCGGATTGTCAGTGCCTTAGAACGAATTAAACAGGAAACCAACTTGATGGTATGTGCGTCTCTAGGCACTTTGACACTTGAACGGGCTATAGCTCTCAAGGCTGTCGGGGTAAGCCGCTATCACCATAATGTTGAGAGTAGCCGCAATTATTACATAAATGTATGCACCACCCATAGCTATGATGACAGGGTCGCCACCATCGGTATTGCTCATCAAGTTGGGCTGGAGGTGTGTTCCGGCGGCATTATTGGTTTAGGCGAAAGCATGGAAGACAGATTGGATATGGCATTTGAGCTTAAGGCATTAGCCGTCCATTCTGTGCCACTTAATATATTAAATCCTATTAAAGGCACAGCACTGGGCGAACAACCGCCGCTTCCGCCGCGTGAAATATTAAAAACTTTTGCACTGTTCCGGTTTATTTTGCCTGGCAGGGGAATTCGTACTGCCGGTGGGCGGGAGATAAACCTGAGAGATTTGCAATCTATCAGTCTGATAGCAGGGATTAATGGTATGCTGATTGGTGGCTATCTAACAACAGGCGGACGTGACTGTGATAGAGATATAGCTATGATAAAAGATGCAGGACTACGGCCATTGTCGGCAAAAGCTATCAAACAGGATTAATAGAACAAAAACAAACAGCGCTGGAGTGGCGCTGTTTGTTTTTGTTAGAGATTTTTCCAGGTAGCAAAATGCCAGTGCCCCGGCTTGTTTTCAGACTGAGGTGTTGTTAATACGCAAAGATGGTTTCTTGTAAACCGGGACAGAGGGTGGAAGTGATGATTTTAGTGCAATCTAAAAATATATTATTGATTTTGAAAAATATGCATTTATTTGTATCCATCCACAGCAGGTTTTCATAGCATATATCAGATGGCCTGACAGTTAGCTGTAGCTAACTTATATTTTTGGCTCATCAGTTAGCTTTGGTTAAGTTGAGGAGGTTGGTAACGTGAGTCAGACATCAACAATTGCACTCTCAGATCTGGCAGTAGGAGCGTCCGGATATGTGGCCAGTGTTGAACTTAGCGGATTATTAAGAAGGCGTATTTTAGACTTAGGAATGGTTCCTGGAACACCGATTCGGTGTGTACGAAAAAGTCCTGCCGGTAATCCGATTGCATTTGCTGTCAGGGGAAGTACGATTGCTTTGCGTGCTGAGGATGCACAGTATATTCGAGCACATGTTTATACTGACACGCAGGAAATGGAGGGCTAATCGTGGTACAGGTAAAAGAACCGGATGGCAAAATGTTACGTGAGCAGTTTGGAATTCATGTTAAACCAGGACAGTTTGTTGTGGCTCTTGCGGGTAATCCTAATGTAGGAAAAAGCACAGTGTTCAATGCGCTGACCGGGCTTAGGCAGCACACTGGTAATTGGCCGGGTAAAACAGTGGATAATGCGCAAGGGACATTTACTTATAATCATCAATCTTTCTTATTGGTTGATTTGCCGGGAACGTATTCCATCATGGCTAACTCGGTAGAAGAACAGATAGCCAGAGACTTCATCTGCTTTGGATGTCCTGATGTGACCATAGTTGTATTGGACGCAACCTGTCTGGAGCGAAACTTAAATCTTGCCCTCCAAATTATGGAAATAACTTCTAAGGTTGTTGTTTGTGTGAATCTGATGGATGAGGCCAGAAAAAAACAAATCCAAGTAAATATAAATATGCTGGAAAAAGAGCTTGGCGTGCCGGTGGTAGCAACAGCAGCACGCCAAAATGAAGGTCTTAGTCACTTGTTAGCCACTGTGTTTCGTGTAGCTACAGGTGAGTATAAGACTCATCACCAACCATTGCGTTATTCACCAGAGGTGGAAGCAGCTATAGCACAGCTTATACCTAAAATTGAGGGGCTTATAGATAAACGGTTTAATGCCCGGTGGGTTGCTCTGAGACTTTTGGATGGAGACCGGGATTTTATTGAAAAAATTGCCCTACACCTGCATTTGACAGATAAGCCTGTGATTACAGATAACCCTATCTTTCAGGAGGCAGTCATCAGATGAAGGACAATGTAAAAC
>NZ_JBYKYF010000134.1:0-8271 GCF_057736855.1 Sporomusa sp. | reverse complement strand
ACAGATAATCATAATAAATAAAAAGGCTATCGACAATACTTTGTCGACAGCCTGACAGCGGCTTAGCCGCTGCTTTTTGTTTTACCTTTTGTTTTCCGCTTAGCTTTAGTACAGGTGAGTGTTGCTTATTTCTGCGTTGGGCCGATGTTTACCAGCAGTGTGAGTTAAGATAGGGTGTTTTCCCGCTGGTCTCTATTGTTTCAGATGTTGCGGAACCGTTCGCTATTTAATTGAGTGACAATAGCAGGTTAAATGCGTTTAGGGGTATAATATATAAATAGAAATCATTGAGAGGGAGGCGGCGTTACGATGATTAAACTTACAGAGTACACCAAGAGCGGCGGTTGAGCTGCTAAAGTGGGGCCAGGGGACCTGGCTGGAGTATTAAGTCAACTGCCAGTGATGTCGCATCCTAATATACTTGTCGGTATTACTACGTCAGATGACGCGGGAGTTTATAAGTTGAATGAAACAACAGCTTTGGTTCAGACGGTGGATTTTTTTACGCCGATTGTGGACGACCCGTATCTGTTTGGACAAATTGCAGCCGCTAATAGTCTTAGCGATATTTATGCTATGGGGGCGACACCGCTGACAGCGCTTAATTTAGTAGCGTTTCCTAATTGCAAACTTCCTGGCGAAGTATTGCTGGCTATTTTACAAGGCGGTCAGGATAAAGTTGTCGAAGCCGGTGCCGTGATTATTGGCGGACACACCGTTGATGATGATGAGCCCAAATATGGTCTGGCAGTTACCGGAATTGCCCATCCTGACAAGATATGGACCAATGCTGGTGCTAGGTTAGGTGACTGCTTGGTATTAACCAAAGCGCTGGGGACAGGAATTTTAGCATCAGCTGCACGCGCGGAGATGTTTTTGGCGGGTGTGGCGGCAGCTGCAGAGAGTATGGCTGCTCTTAATGTAACAGCAGCCAAAGTAGCCTCAGAATTTACTATCCACGCATGCACCGATATTACGGGATTTGGTCTTATCGGACATGTATGTGAAATGGCAGCGGCTAGTAAAGTGACAATCCGTCTTGACAGCAAAGCTTTACCGTTATTGCCGGAAGCGGCTGCGGCTGCCGCCATGGGCTTGGTTCCTGGCGGTGCATATAATAACCGCAACTATTTTACGGCCGCAACGTTTGCAGAGACGGTACCAGAACCAATCAGAGATATTTGTTTTGATCCGCAGACTTCGGGCGGCTTATTACTTGCCTTACCGGCCAAGGAAGCCGGGGTGTTGGTTAAGGCCGCAGGTGTGGTGGCAGCCAGTATTATTGGCGAAGTAACTGGTATGGGAGGAGGAGAAGTGTATGTCAGATAGAATTGTTGATTGCAGGGGACTGGCATGTCCGCAGCCAGTTATTCATACCAAAAAAGCGTTAGAAGAGACGGTCTCAGGAAGAATTACTATTATTGTTGATAATGAAGTAGCTAAAACTAATGTTGTTAAATTTGCTGTGGCCCACAATTTGGGGGCTGCGGTGGAAACCAAGGGCGGCAACTACTATATTAGTATTGTCAAAGGTACAGGTCAGCAGGCTGAAACAGCCATAAACCAGTTTTCGACCGCTGATGGCCAAGTGTATTTAATTACCAAGGATACTTTAGGTCATGGCTCACCAGAATTAGGGGCCGTATTAATGAAAGCATTTATGACAACACTGCTAGAGATAAAGCCACAACCAGCCGCACTTTTATTTATTAACAGCGGTATCAACCTAACCGTGCAGAATTCACCAGTGCTGGAACAGCTTAAAATTTTGGCTGAGCGAGGCGTAACGATACTGTCTTGTGGTACTTGCCTGGATTATTATCAACGCAAACCTGACCTAGCGGTAGGCGAAATTACCAATATGTACACTATACTTGAGACCATTTCCTTGCATAAAACAGTGACATTATAAGCAGGTGATTTTATTACATATCAACAGTATGACCGATTGATTTCGTTTGCTTCGGTGCATCAGGCTATAAAAGCAGAAACGCTGCTAAGCAGGCAGGGCATTCCCTTCTATGCTTTGCCAACACCGCGTGAGATTGACATTAGCTGCGGTCAGTGCCTATTGTTTATGGCCGTATGGCAAGAAGAAGTTCTCCGTCTCTTCCGGGAGGCACATGTACGTTGGTCCAAATTATTTAGTCGGACAGTGCATGGTAGTTCATTTGTTTATGAGAAAATAACAGAATACGGAGGTCAGTGTGGAACAATACTTGACACCTGATTTTTGGCTGAGCATAACGGTAAGTATTATCCGTGCAGGGATTATTATGTGCGGGGGATATCTGCTGCTTCGGATTACTAACATGCTTGTCGAGCGGTTTTTTCTTCCGAAGCCAGGAACGCCAGTGTCCTTGGATGAAAAGCGGGCCAGGACATTAAGCGCGCTTTTGCATAGTGTATTTCGCTATGTTATTTATTTTATTGTAGCGGTTATGGTCTTAGGGGAGTTTAATGTCGATACTACTTCGGTATTAGCCGGGGCAAGTATTATTGGTTTGGCGGTTGGCTTTGGTGCCCAGAGCCTGGTGAAAGACTTCATGACTGGCTTTTTTATTATTTTGGAAGATCAGTATGGCGTGGGTGACTATGTGGTGCTGGGGGACATGGCTGGGACGGTTGAAGAAATCGGGTTTCGTGTTACTAAACTGCGGGACGGTAATGGCATTCTCCATATTATTCCTAATGGCTCAGTGGTCAAAGTCAGCAATCATACCAGAGGACAAATGTTGGCAACTGTGAATGTACCAGTGGCTTATGAAGCTGACCTTGACCAAGTATTCACGCTTTTGGAGGAGGTTTGTATGACGGTTAGCCAGTCAATGCCGGAGGTGCTTGATGGTCCCCGGGTAGTTGGGGTAGTTGATTTTAAGCCAGGCGAGATAGTTATCCGGATTACCGCCAAAACAGTGCCGCTGCAGCAGACGAAAGTTGAAACAACCTTGCGCCGCCTGATAAGTGGAAAATTTGCGGAAGCCAAGATACCGCTACCACAACTTAGGGTTAGCCTATAACGTATCTAGCCCATCCTTTTCAAACAGCGATATAGGAGGGATAGTATGAATCAAGTTAGATATAATTATAAAATTGGTGAAATTGTAAAAATGAAAAAACCACATCCCTGTGGCGGTGACCGCTGGGAAATAACCCGCACCGGCATTGATTTTGGGCTTAAATGTCTGCAGTGCGGGCGTCAGGTCATGATTCCTCGGCCTAAGTTTGAAAAAGGGGTAAAAGCCGTTATTTCCACTCCGCAAGTATAGTAGGCTACTTGAATTTACGCCGCCATTATCTTACAATATATAAGTTAATACTAACTTAAACATTCGGGCTGTACCCTGTAACCAGCCTTAAAGGTGGAGTAGCATGTAATGAGTACTAACTTAGAAGTAGGTATCGTGGGCCTGCCGAATGTCGGCAAAAGCACACTGTTTAACGCCATTACCAAGGCCGGGGCCGAGGCGGCCAATTATCCTTTTTGCACCATTGAACCTAATGTTGGTGTAGTGGATGTTCCTGATGAGCGTCTGTGGAAACTGACAGAGATGTATAAGCCGAAGCGGACATTACCTGCCGCCATGCGGTTTGTCGATATTGCTGGTTTAGTCAAGGGGGCTGCCCAGGGCGAGGGACTGGGTAATAAATTTTTGTCCCATATTCGGCAGGTCGATGCGGTAGCGCAGGTTGTACGTTGCTTTAGTGATGACAATATTACCCATGTGGCCGGCAGTCTTGATCCTATCAGGGATATTGAGATCATTAATACTGAACTATGTCTTGCCGATTTGGAAACGGTGGAAAAACGTATCGAGCGGGTACAAAAGCTGTTAAAAAGCGGCGACAAAAAGGCGCCTGCCGAACTGGAAGTTCTTAAACAGGTGCAACAGGCACTCGCCGATGGCCTGCCTGCCCGGCGAGTGGTTAAAGATGCCGATACAGCCGCTATGCTCCGGGATTTGTTCTTGTTAACCATGAAGCCCACGCTGTTTGTTGCCAATGTCAGCGAACAAGAAGCTGCAGACGCCAGTGCCAATCCGCATGTTGCCAAAGTACGTGAGTATGCTGCCAGCGAAGGAGCGGAAGTGATTGTCGTATCAGCCAAGGTGGAATCAGAGATTGCCGAACTGGAGCCGGACGAAGCCCGTGAGTTTCTGACCGACTTAGGATTGGAAGAATCAGGCTTGGATAAGCTTATCCGTGCTAGTTTTTCGCTTTTAGGACTAATGACCTTTTTTACAGCCGGTGAGCAGGAAGTTCGGGCCTGGACGATTGTGCGTGGCACTAAAGCGCCCCAAGCTGCCGGAAAAATCCACAGTGATATTGAGCGCGGCTTTATTCGGGCCGAGATTGTTTCCTATGATGACTTAATGGCTGCCGGGTCGTATGCGGCTGCCCGGGAAAAAGGGCTGGTACGGCTGGAAGGTAAAGAGTATATTATGCAAGATGGCGATGTAACTTATTTTAGATTTAATGTATAAGTAAGTTGCTGCCTAAACAAGCGGTTCTCTGGCCGCTTGTTTCCTTTTGGAGGGAGAAAGGTAATGGCGGATCAAATAAAAAAATCTAGGGTATTTCAGGTATTTTTGTTAGGAACTGGACATTTTTTCAGTGACTTTTATAACAATTTCTTACCTGCGCTGTTACCTGTTGTGATGCTTAAGCTGGGTTTATCGCTTACCTTAAGCGGGATGCTGGTTATGGCTTATTCGGTGGTTTCCAGTGTGCTTCAGCCCTTTGCGGGGTATATTATTGACAAACATGGTTATGCATGGTTAATTCTGCTTACAACTCCAATGAGTGCATTATTTATTTGTCTGTCCGGGTTGGCAGATAGCAAGTTTACCTTATTTTTGCTAGTTAGCCTTGCGGGGCTGGCATCTTCGGTCTTTCATCCGCTGGCTGCCAAACTCATGGGCAAAGTAGTGACTGCTGAGACTAAGGGAACTGCGATGTCAGTATTTGTTTTTGGCGGTAATGTAGGTTTTGCCGTAGCTCCGGCGGTTATTATGTATTGCTTGCATATAGCGGGAATAGCCAGTCTGGTATGGTTAATTATTCCGGGTCTCATGATTACCACCGCTTGTTATTTGGCTGGGTTGCACAAGGTAGATATCACTCCGGCAGCCAAGGAGGTCGAAGACGATACGGCAGATGAACCGTGGTACAAGTCGCGTGGTTTATGGCTGTTAAATATTGTTTCGGCTCTTAGATCATGGATACAGGTAGCTCTGCCCACCTTTTTGCCGCTGATGCTGGCAAATGCTGGTCAACCACCGGCTGTGCAGGCCAGTATGCTTACTGTGTTTCTTATGGGCGGCGCGGCTGGCGCGCTAACTGGCGGCTGGGTGGGGGATAAAATCGGACGTAAGGCGGGGTTCATTGGTTCTTTACTCTTATGTCTGCCGATTACCTATCTGTTTTTAATTGATGTCAGTCCGTCGTTTTTGAGCTATTGTTTGCTGGGGGCCAGTGGGGCACTGTTACAAAGTCCGGCGCCGACTTCCGTTGTTTGGGCTCAGGAACTGATTCCAGGTAATGCCGCTATGGCATCAGGTATGATGTTAGGCTTAGCGTTTGGCCTGGGCGGAGTGGGAGCCGCCATTACCGGGTCATTGGGTGATCGCATTGGTTTGGAAGCAGCCCTTTTGTATTCGCTTATCTCCCTTGGTGTAGCTATTGTCCTGGCATTTGCCATTCCCAGTACCGATAGAAACAGGCAGGCAGTAATCAAGCAAGTGGCTGCAGAAAAGGGGCATAACTGATTCTTTTGCTTTCTGTCGTATTATTTAGTATTTACATATGCTTTTTTCTTGCATTTGCTGGACAACTAATGCTATAATAATTTAGTCGCAAAAGTACATATTGTGACATGGTTTTGTTATTCAAAACCTTCCCTGCCCCTTATGACGGGGCCAATAGTCCAAAGGAGGAGGTGATTTCGTGAGAAAATACGAAGTCGTGATTATTACTAAAGTTGGTGACGAAGAGGTTCTTAACGCCACTATCGCTAAGTTCGAAAATATTATTAAGAATACTGGCGGCAATGTTGACAAAGTGGATCGTTGGGGCAAAAAGCGTTTGGCTTATGAAGTAAAAGACTTTATGGAAGGGTATTATACTCTGATTAGCTTTACTGCTGAGCCAGCTACAGTATTCGAATTGGATCGTGTGCTGAAAATTACCGACGATGTTCTTAAGCACATGATTGTTAAGTTGAAAGACTAATTTTGGGGCCAGGAGGTATGAGGATATATGAATAAAGTCATCCTTGTTGGCCGCTTGGCACAAGATCCCGAAGTGAGATACACACAGAGCGGCAAAGCTGTTGCTTCGTTTACTCTGGCAGTAAATCGTTTTGGCGGTGCTCAGGGACAAAACACTGCTGATTTTATTCCCATTGTTGCATGGGAGAAACTGGCTGAAGTCTGTGGTAATAATCTTACTAAAGGGCAACGTGTGCTGGTAGATGGCAGATTGCAAATTCGCTCCTACGAAGCTAATGATGGTCAGAAGCGCCGTGTCGCCGAAGTCATAGCGCAATCCATCGAATTCCTGGAACGCAGACAGGCGTCAGGTATTGACGCTGGAGGTATAGATATTAATTCGTTCGGCAAAGATGTCTTCCCTGATGAGGAAATACCGTTTTAAAAGGGGGGTAAATGAATGGCTGTGAAACGCGAAAGAGGCCGCAAACCTAAGAAAAAAGTTTGTAGTTTCTGTGTTGATAAAGTAACTGAGATTGACTATAAAGATGTTCCTAAATTGCGTCGGTATACTACTGAACGGGGCAAAATTCTGCCACGCCGCATTTCTGGAAATTGTGCCAAACATCAACGTCAGTTGACATTAGCTATAAAACGGGCACGTAATATTGCATTACTGCCGTTTACTGCAGAATAAGCGCAATAAGAGCAAGAACTTCTACAAGAGTAGAATTCTTGCTTTTTTATTTAAGCAGCTTGTATGGCAATAGCTAGATAGACAGTAATAATTTATTAGTTTCTTGCATAAAATGCTAGTACCAAAATGTGAGGCGGATAGGCGGGCAATTACATTTGCCAATTCTGAATTTTACTAGTATACTAATAGAAAAACCACCCTGGCCAGCGCCAGGGTTTCATACTATTTTCCTAATTAGAAAAGAAGGAAATAAACCGGCTTCTTCCGAATATAAACAGGATGGAATAAGGAGGCGGTTTAGTGTTTTCACAGGAATCAGATATCTTGCGTAAACTTAGGCTAATTGAAAGCCTTAAAGCCGATCTTCTGACCGAAGTAAGTAATGTATATCAGGCAATGGCCCATAATAAGCGGGATGCCATTGGTGAGGCGCTGGCTCAGACGATTATTTCGGCATTTGTTCTTGGGCGGCGGCTGGGGATTGACTACACAGAAATGGATGAGCTTATCAATACCCGCCTAGTGGCCAAGATAAAACAGGAACCTGAAGTAGAACGCTGGTATGGGGATATGAGCGAATATCGCCGACATCTTCGCCAAAAGAGGTGAAATATGCAAAAGAATTCTGTTAGACCTGTTGTTGAAGGCGGTATCCTTACTGCCGTTGCGATTATTTTTGCTTTTATTAGCACATACGTGCCTGTGCTGGGTGCTTTCGTCAATCTACTCTGGCCTGTTCCTATTGTACTGCTCGGGGTACGGCATGGGTATAAGTGGAGTATAATGGCTGTCATAGCAGCCGGGATCATTATTTTTCTTCTTATGCACCCCCTTAGCGCCATATCGGTGGTTGTTGGCTTTGGATTAGTCGGTATTGCTTTGGGGTATGCCATTAGACAAAGTTTTTCTCCGGTGAAAACCGTCTTATTTGGTGCGGCCGCTTCCCTTGTTTCCAAAGTAGCCGTCTTGGCTATTGGGGCTGCTATCATGGGGTTTAATCCCATTAATCTTCAGACTGAGGCTATGACCAGCGCGCTTGAGCAGGCGGTAGATTTTTACCGGGGTATGGGGATGAAACCTGAGGATTTGGAGCAAATGGAAACCGCCATGCGCTCAATGATGGAGCTTGTTAAAGTTATTTTGCCCGCAGGATTCATATTAGCCGCTTTTTTTGACACTTTCTTAAATTATCAGGTAGCTAAAGCGGTACTGGCAAAACTAGGACAGCGGATTGAGTCGTTTCCCCCTTTTCGTCACTGGATAATGCCGCGTTTTACGGTATATGCATTAGCTGTGGCCCTGGTAGCGATTTATTGGGGGAAAACCCGAGAAATTGAATTTTTGTTTACTCTGGGTATGAATCTC
>NZ_JBYKYF010000133.1:3366-8360 GCF_057736855.1 Sporomusa sp. | reverse complement strand
CGCTGTTGCCGCTAGCATGGCTCAGCAGCAAGCTTTCGGCGTTATCCCCACGCCAACTGGTCAGCATTTAATCAATCTAATCTTTGCGGCAGACATCATTCAAAATCATCTGCGGCATTTTTATATGCTGGTACTATATGATTATGTAAAAGGTCCGGATATGCCGCCGTACACACCCAGACCACAAGCCGATTTTCGTCTGCCGGCAAAACTGAATGCCGAGCTGTTAAAGCATGCCAAGGAGGCCATGGAAAAAGCCATGAAGGCCCATGAAGCCATGGCTGTATTTGGAGCCAAGGCACCGATGCAGCAGACCATCATGGCTACTGGGGTTACTGAGCAGGCCACAGTCGAGCGTCTGACCATTTATCGCAGCATTATGCGGGAATTGACCGCATGGGTAGAAAATTATTATATATCTGATGTTATGACAATTGCTGAATACTACCCAGACTATTATACTGTGGGAGTGGGGTATGGCAACTTGATGTCTTATGGAATGTTTCCAGCACCGGTAACCGGCGAGCGGGCGTTTGCGCCTGGGCTGATAGTCAATCAGGGACAGGCTGAACCGCTTGATGTCAAGCATATTGGGGAAGAAATTCGCTACAGCTGGTACCAGGCAGAACAAGCAAGGCAAATACCGGTGTCAGGTCAAACTAAGCCGGACAGGGATAAACCGGAGGCATATTCTTGGGTAAAGGCACCTCGCTATAAAGATTTGCCGGTGGAATGCGGTCCATTAGCCAGAAGCTTTATCAACGGTGATTATCGGCGGGGCGTGTCGGTAATGGATCGCCTAGTGGCCAGAGCCAAGGAGACGCTCAAAATTTGCCGTCTGGCAGAAGGATGGCTTACCGAAATTATCCCCAATACTCCCAGTTGCCAACCATTTACACCGCCTGATTCTGGAGCGGGTGTAGGTTTGACTGATGCAATGCGGGGGGCACTAGGGCACTGGCTGGAATATCGGCATAATAAGGTAACCCATTACCAGATTATAACCCCGACAACTTGGAACTTTTCACCGCGCGACAATCGGGGTATTCGGGGGCCAGTCGAAGAGGCGCTCATTGGTACGCCGGTAGCCGATGGGACAAACCTTGTTGAGGCGGGAAGAGTTATTCGTTCTTTTGACCCCTGTTTTACCTGTGCCGTGCATATAATAGAACGTTAGTACTGGCCAGCTTTTTGGATATCACGCCTGATTCCTGGCATGCCTGGCTTCCAACCGGCTGGGACACCTTTGCCGGTAGCATCACCATACTGGATGCCTTGCAGAGTACGGACAATCTCCCCGACGTTGCGGGCTACTTCGCGGGGATAGACTGAATAGTAGCGAATGATCCCGTCAGGATCAATGATGAAACTAGCGCGGGACGCTGCTCCGGTTTCGGCGTTATACACCCCGTACGCTTTAGCGATATTACCAGTACGGTCAGATAACAGCGGATATTGGACTTGACTGGCATTGGGTGAAATTTCGTGAAAAACCTTATGAGAATACACACTGTCGGTGCTAATTGCTACTGCATCTGCACCCAGTCTTCGAATGCGCGGATAATGGGCGGCAACTGCCGCCAATTCTGTTGGTCAAACAAAAGTAAAATCACCGGAATAAAAGAAAATAAGCAACCATTTGCCTATATAGTCTTGTAAACAGATCTCGATTTCGCGGCCACAGTAATAAGCGTTAGTACAAAAATCCGGTGCTTTCTGGTTAATTCCTATACACCGTTGCAACTGACGGCACGATTTAACAACACATGGATTCACATTATACACTCCTTCCTGTCATATGTTATGTAAGGTATTGGGAAAAGGTGAGCATTGAAGCCTGTCGGAGGGCGTGATACAATACTTATAAAATAAAAGATAAAAGACTTGGCCTATGCCAAGTCTTTTACATAGTCGAGAAAGGGGACAGTATGAATATATTTCAAGCTTGTGATATACGTGGGGTGGCAGACAAAGAATTAACCAATGAGATGGCCAGACGCATCGCGTTAGCGGTTGGCGTTACGCTTACAGGGCAAAAAGTAGTGGTGGGAGGCGATATCCGGCTATCTACTCCCCGCCTGCAGCGCATTATGATTGATGGTTTGGCTGAATCGGGATGTCAGGTGGTTGATATTGGAACCGTAGCGACCCCCGTTTTTTACTATGCGTTGAAAGCGGTTGGTGCAACTGGTGGTGTCATGGTAACGGCCTCGCATAATCCAGCGCAGTATAACGGTTTCAAGTTAGTACTTGGCCCTGATCCTGTCAGTGAGGAAGATGTGGCGCAAATCGGCCAAATGGTAGCGCAAAATGCGCATGTACAGGGAAGTGGCCAGGTTACGCAGCGCCAAATAATTGCTGATTATATAGAGCATACTGCAAGCAAAGCTCGCCCGGGAAAGCTGAAAGTAGTTCTTGATGCTGGTAATGGCGCAACCGCCACCATTGCTCCTAAACTATTTGAACGTTTGGGGTATGAGGTAATTGCCATCAATTGTATTCCTGACGGACGTTTTCCTAATCATCCGCCTAATCCGGCATTGGCTGAAAACTTACGGGCACTTAGCGATGCTGTGCGCAAGCATGGCGCAGCAATAGGGATAGGTTTTGACGGAGACGGTGACAGGGTAGGGTTTGTTGATGAAAATGGTCGACCACTGGATAATGACGATATTATGGTGCTTATTGCTCGACATTACCTTGCCAGAGAAAAAGGTACTATTATTTATGACGCCAAATGTTCCATGATTGTGCCAGAAGAAGTGACCAAAGCCGGTGGACGCGCCGTTATGGCCCGCGCCGGACATACTTTTAGCAAAACAGCTTTTCTGCGGGAAAATGCCTTATTTGCCGGAGAAATCAGCGGACATTTCTTTTTTCGTGAATTAGGGTATGATGATGGCATGTTTTCAGGTCTCAAAGTTTGTCAATTAGTGGCAGAACAAGGAAGTTTGGCTAAGTTAGTTGACAGCATACCCAACTATCTGTTAACCCCCGATATACGGGTTCCCTATCACAAGCCGGATAAAGCGGCAGTACTAACACACGTTGCCAGCAAACTTGCGGCATATAAGCCCAATTTGATTGATGGTGTACGGGTCGAGTTTGACGATGGGTGGGGCATGATTCGTGCTTCCGTAACCGAGCCATTGTTTACACTGCGGTTTGAGGCCAAAACGGCTGCTAGACTGAAGGAAATTACGGCAATACTTCTGGAGGCATTGCCAACTGATGTGCAAGAAGCCGTTAAAGAAAAACTGCCACAAACCTGTATGTAATCATTTGATACCGAAGACTGCTTTAGGATAGTAAAACTTCTATGTGTAGGAGCTAAGAAAGACTCAGCTATCGCTTAGGGATACTATGCTGAATGGGGTTAACTCCTACCGGAAGTTATGTCTGCTTTATTATGATAAAAAAGGATTTGCACACAGATTGGTCGAATAAATACCTGTTATGACTATGCTGTACAGTTAGGGGTAATTATGCAAATTCATGTGCTAGCCAGTGGCAGTACCGGAAACGCCACATATATTGAAATGGAAAATACTAAACTGCTTGTAGATGCTGGCATTAGTGCCAGGCGTATTAAGCAGTCGCTTGACAAAATTGGCACTAACATAGAAGATATCGATGGTGTACTAATAACGCACGAACATCGCGACCATATCAAAGGCTTACCAACATTACTTAAAAAATATAAGCTGCCAACCTATACCCGGCCTGATACCTGGCAGTCCATGTACTGCAGGAAAGAGTTGCCTGATGCTTGCTGCAAACCGTTAGCTGATAGTCTTACTATCGGCAAGATAAAAATAGAACCTTTCAGCATCTCTCATGATGCAGCAGACCCGGTGGGATTTTGCCTGTATGCCGGCAGTAAAAAAGTCTGTATTGCCACAGACCTCGGTTTTGTTACACCAACAGTGAAGGCAGCACTATCCTTGTCTGATACCGTGATCTTAGAATCGAATCATGATGTCGATATGCTGAAAAACGGCAGCTATCCGTGGCATCTAAAAAGGCGTATTCTGAGTAATCGCGGTCACTTGGCTAATACTGACGCTGGCTGGACATTGGCGCGGATTAACCGCAAAGCGCATACCCATGTTTTTCTAGCACATCTAAGTCAGGAAAACAATAGCCTGGAGCTGGCGGAAAAGACAGTAACCGATATTTTAACAACACAGGGTGTAAAGCTTGGTCAAGATATCACTCTTCATCGTACCTATCCTGAACAAATGTCAGGTTTAAGCGAACACAAATAGGAGGCGATTGGATGAAATGGTATAAGAAGTTGACTCCTTATATTGCCGTATCGCTAATTAGTATGATTATTGGCGCTACTTTAATGGTCGGCTGTGCCGGCGGTATTAGCGGCGATAAAGCGCAAAAGCCGGCAGTTGATTCGCCGTTTAAGGCTCTTCAGCCACCTACAGCTCAGGCTCAAGTGTCAGAAGCGCGCAATACGGCCATTGTTCGGGCCGCGCAAGCTGTCGGACCAGCGGTTGTCGGTATTACTAACAAAGGTATTGCCCGTGATTTTTTTAGTAATCGCAAAGTAATCGTGGAGCAGGGGACAGGCTCTGGCGTTATTTTTGATGCTCAGGGCTATATTGCTACTAACTATCATGTAGTAGAAAATGCTCAGGAAATTACCGTTTCTCTGTCTGATGGTCGTACCCTGAACGGAAAAGTGATTGGTGTTGATCCAGCCACTGATTTGGCAGTTGTGAAGGTGGAAGCCGACAATTTGCCGGTTGCAGTATTGGGAGACTCTGACTCCCTTATGGTTGGGGAACCAGCGATAGCTATCGGTAATCCCCTTGGTCTTGAGTTTAAGGGTAGTGTAACTGCTGGTGTAATCAGCGCTCTCAATCGCTCACTGGATATCGGCGAGCGACGGTTTAAACTCATTCAAACCGACGCCGCCATTAACCCCGGTAACTCTGGCGGTGCCCTGCTCACTTCGAAAGGCGAATTGATCGGCATCC
>NZ_JBYKYF010000133.1:0-3356 GCF_057736855.1 Sporomusa sp. | reverse complement strand
CCTTGTTAATGCTGACGGTGTAGTCATTGGTATTAATAGCGCTAAAATTGCCCTCTCTGGTGTGGAAGGCATTGGGTTTGCTATTCCTATTAATAGCGCTCGGCCCATCCTCCAGTCTTTAATTGACAAAGGACGGGTAATCAGAGCTTACTTGGGAGTAGGCGTATTAGACCAAACTTCTGCTGCCAGATATGGGTATGATCTCAAACTGGAGAAAGGCGTGTATATTGCTAGAGTATCTCTAAACGGTCCAGCGCATAAAGCCGGCATCCGCGAGGGCGATATCATTCTTAAAGTAGCCGGAGCTGAAACCAATAGTGTTGCTGAATTACGAGCTATTCTTGACACTCACCAAGTAGGCAGTAGTGTCGAAGTTGTTATTCTGCGAAATGGCAAGAAACAAACCATAAATGTTTACTTAGAAGAAATGCCAGGACAATAAGATGAAGATTACTATTATTGCAGTAGGTAAAATTAAAGAGAAATATCTAACTGCCGGTATCCAGGAATTTGTTAAGCGTCTCACCGCTTACTGCAAACTCGACATTGTTGAACTAGCCGAGGAACGTATGCCTGACAATCCTTCACCGGCTGAAAAAGCACAAGCGCTCACCCGGGAGGGTGAGCGAATTTTAAAAGCTGTTCGCCAGGGAAGTTATCTCATTGTTCTAGATGTGGCCGGACAAGCCATCTCGTCAGAGCAATTAGCAGCTAAGTTTGATAATTTGGCACTAAATGGTCAAAGTGATATTACCTTTGTTATCGGCGGAGCTTTTGGCCTATCGGCAGAAGTAGTGAAAGCTGCCAAAGAACGTTTGTCTTTTTCCAAAATGACATTTACGCATCAGATGATCCGCCTGCTGTTGGTGGAGCAAGTGTACCGGGCGTTTAAAATTAGCCGGGGAGAACCGTATCACTGGTAATGGCGAAAATGGCCTCAACCTTTGCAAATGCAGGGAAGGGGTCTTGCCTTTTTGCAAGTTGGGATAAAAAATGTGAGTAAAATTATAACCTCAATCTCTGTTGATGGCGATTGGGGTTTTTTGCTTAATTCGTATTATACTAATTATCGGTTTCTTACCAGTTTCTAATTTAATTAAAGTTCATCAAAATTGCTGCCATCAACATATGAACCACTATTAGCTGATACTGCGGTAATGATTCGTTCCTCAGAAATCATCGCAATTTCTATCTTATAACCGTAGAAGCTGTCGGTTGAAGACTTGTATCCAACACGAGCATCGTTATCTATTAAAGAGCGACTGGAAGATAGGGATTTTTGCAAGCATATCCTTCACTTTTTAATATATTATCAATGTATTGAAAAAAAGGTCATTTTGATTAAAAATTGCAAAATAGTTTTCGCACAGTCTGACGTCTCCAAAGTGTCTTAACTTAGTGACAGCCAATAACAGCTCGCAAATGGCAACTGTGGATCCGGCTCGATTCTTACCGTGTTATAACCTACAATATTGCTGGCTGGTACTGTCGCGCTTGCCCAATTCGTTGCGGTAATATCCGGTTTGGCAATATTGTTGCCGAAGCTGAAGAGATCTGTAGTACCGGCAATAACTGTTGGTAATTGCGCAGTTGGTTCATGATCAATTCCAATAAGGCCTTTGCCGGCATCGTTTTGCACGTTATTACCAACAACCTCGATAAATCTGAAAATATTTAACGCGTAATTAGTGCCGGGATATAGCAGGATTGGCACATTGCCCTCACTGATCGTAGTATTATCGTTAATATATAGTTCAAAATCCGAGCCGACAAATTCTTCAATGGCTAGTAAGTGCCGCAAGGTGAAAGAAGAAGCCAATTGCGTATTGCTGCATATGTGTAGTTTACCCTGAAGTGTGCCAGATGGCGAAGGCGCTGCGATATTGGTAATTCGCACAAACATGCATCTTGCGTTTCCCGATCCAGGTTCAAAAGTGTTCTTGTATATAATGCTATTACCAGAAGTCGACTGTATTAATATGCATACATAGCTATTGTCGCTTGTGCCGTTCTGGGCATAGGTGAATTTACAGTTGGTTATCTGAAACTCAGCAACTCTAAGGCTAATACCCAATTCGCTTACCCCTATCTCACAACTGTCTACATAAATATTCTTAGCAGCCAAATTATTAAATGCAATTACCGTATCAGTCTGACCAGCGGAACGATTGACATCTTGAACGATTGTCATATTTCTAAATATAACATCAGTGGCTGTGACATTGAACATATAATAAGTTGGAGCAAGTTGTTGCGTAGTTATTATCGTAGTAACTCCCATCCCTTGTCCCTCTATTGTCAAGGACTTAGTTACATTGATTGTGGATGTTAGCGAGTAGGTTGAGTCCATAAGCAACAGCCTATCACCATTGCGTGTATTTGGTGAATTGATAGCCTCCTGGATCGTTGCAAAATCACAGCTTGGCTGGCATGAAGTACCTACTGTCCAAGTAGTACCAGTTGGTGGCGGGATTGGTCTCGCTATAACTGTCGGGTCAGGCTGAGAAGTTTTGAAATATAGTTGCCCATTAACCACATCCACGTATAGATCACCGATTTGGCCTAACTCGCAGGGCGGCGATTCTACACCTGAAAGAACCCTTGCTCCCGCTGGTCCCGCTGGGCCTTGTGGTCCCGGAATTCCTCTCGGACCCGGAAATCCTCTAGGTCCACGTGGTCCCGGAGGTCCAGGCGGTCCTGGAGGTCCGGGCGGTCCCGGAGGTCCGGGCGGAACTAGAAGACATACTTCACCTGGATAATACGGATGTTTTTCTCGATCCTTCTTCGTACCGTCCGAATTTTCTTGTGCTGATTTTTCTGAAATATCTTTAATATATATCCTGTCGTGATCTTCGTAATCTTTCGACATAAAAATCCTCCATGCACATTCATAATTAATAATCTAAGCTTTCCTTTAATACCGCTTAGCTAACCGTAAACTGTTTTCTTTATCATATTCAGAATAGAAATAAGATGTGAAGGCATTTGGGTTAAAGGGGCGGTTCTAGCTTGCTGGTTTATAAGAAGCGATGGGACGCTTATTTTGCTGCTTTTGAAAAAAAATGAACGCCGCTACCAATGAAACGGAGAATCGTATCATTGGTAACTGTGGAAGATGGCGTTAACTCTTCCGTGATGCGAGGTTGAGGTTTTTTAGGGTTCATCCGTGGGGTAGATGCCCTCATTGTCCTACAATTTTATAAAGTAAATGTTACACCTAGTAGTGAGTGGACTTACCCTGCCAAAGGCATGAAAGTAAATAAATTTGATGATAAGCCACAAAGGCATTTCTTCAAGAAAAGAAGGGGCTGTCGCGTTAAGACAGCCCCCAAATAGAAAAAACTGCAACCAGTTAC
>NZ_JBYKYF010000132.1:4191-8409 GCF_057736855.1 Sporomusa sp. | reverse complement strand
CATTGGTGCTGGCGCCGGCAATCCGCCAGTGGTTGTAGATGAAACGGCAGATATAGAAAAAGCAGCAAAAGATATTATTGCTGGTTGCTCTTTTGACAACAATTTGCCGTGTATTGCTGAAAAAGAAGTAATTGTTGTCGGCAGTGTTGCTGACAAGCTAATCTCGTATATGCAGCGGTATGGTGCATACCTAATTTCTGCTCAGGATTGCGACAGGCTGGCTAAGGTCATTCTAACCGAAAAAGAAGAGATGGCAGCCGCTGGCTGCACCGAAAAGCCCAAAAAATCCTATGCAGTTAATAAGAAGTATGTAGGTAAAGATGCCAAATATATATTAAGCCAAATTGGTATTAATGTACCTGACAGCATTCGGGTAGTCATTTGTGAAACTCCAGCCGATCACCCGTTTGTCCTGGAAGAACTGATGATGCCAGTGCTGCCAATTGTTCAGGTAAAAGACATTGATGCTGCCATTGAATTAGCTGTTAAGGTCGAACATGGTAATAGGCATACAGCCATCATGCATTCCAAAAATGTTGATAACTTAACGAGACTGGCTAAAGCCATTGATACCACTATTTTTGTAAAAAATGCTCCGTCTTATGCAGGGATTGGTGTTGGCGGCGAAGGGTTTACCACGTTTACCATCGCCGGCCCGACAGGTGAAGGCCTTACTTCCCCGCGCAGTTTTACCCGTCAACGTCGTTGTGTGCTTGTGGATGGCTTATCGATTCGTTGATGCAGCGCTGTAAGACATCAACAAAGGGAAGGAAGTAGGTGAATGCATGAGGGAAGAAATTATCGCTGCAGTTAAAGCGGCAGGTGTTGTGGGAGCCGGCGGTGCCGGTTTCCCGACACATATCAAGATCAATGCCAGCGTGGATACAATTATCGTTAATGGTGCAGAGTGTGAACCACTGCTAAGAGCCCATCAGTTGCTTATGGCCAGTGAAAGCAGCAAACTGATTATCGGATTAAAGACTGTCATGCTGGCTACTGGCGCACGCCGTGGGGTTATTGGACTAAAACGTAAATATGAAGAAGCTGTAAATAAACTGCAGGGAGAATTAGGACAGGCGCGAGAGCAGAATATTGAACTCTTTTTCCTGCCAGATATTTATCCGGCAGGTGACGAACAGGTACTGGTTTATGAAGTAACCGGCAGAATTGTTCCGGAAGGCGGTATTCCGCTGCATGTCGGTGTGGTAGTAGTTAATGTTGAAACCCTTATTAATGTTGCAGAAGCTGTTGCCGGTAACCCTGTGACTGAAAAGTATGTTACCGTAACAGGGGCTGTTAACCAGCCAGCCACATTTAAAGTACCTATGGGCATGGCCATCCGTGAAGTGATTGACCTTGCGGGTGGTGCCACCGTCCAGGATTATGCGGTAATTGATGGCGGTCCGATGATGGGTAAGGTTACAAGCATTGAGCAGCCTATTACTAAAACTACTGGAGGCATTATTGTTTTGCCACAGGGGCATTCGCTGATAAATCAGAAAAGCATGTTTTGGCCGGCTATTGCTAACCGAGCCAAGGCCGTTTGTTGTAATTGCCGGGCTTGTACTGATGTTTGCCCGCGTTACCTGTTAGGTCACAGCCTCGAACCGCATCGGATTATGCAGGCTCTTGGCCGAGGACAATACCATCAAGCTCATACGGTTACAAAAGCCTTCCTTTGCTCTGAGTGTGGCGCTTGTGAAGCTTTTGGCTGTACCATGGGATTGTCGCCGCGGCGGGTTAATGCCGAACTGAAACGACAATTTAGTCAAGCCTCTCTGAAAAATCCTCATACGGCAAAACCCCAATGCTCCCGTGTTAACCGACAGTATCGCCTGATTCCTACCAAACGGCTGGTATATCGTCTGGGGCTGGAGAAATATGATGCCAAAGCACCGCTGAGTAAAGAAAAAGTAGAAACAAGCCATGTTAAGATTCTCTTGTCACAACATATTGGCGCTCCAGCCAAACCCGTTGTAAGTGTCGGGGCGAAGGTCAATAAGGGAGATCTTATTGCCGTTATTCCTGAGGGAGCGGCTGTCGGAGCAAACCTGCATGCCAGTATTACTGGGCAAGTATATGCTGTGGACAACGCCATTGGTATTCGGGCAATGTCATGAAGCAGAGGGGGATATGATGAAACAAGCTATTGGATTATTGGAACTTACGAATGTTACCAAAGGCATTGTAACCGCCGATGCCATGCTAAAAGCGGCTAATGTGGAATTACTTTTGGCTCAGCCTTTGTGCCCGGGTAAATATGTTGTCATGGTGGGCGGTGACGTTGGTGCAGTGCAAAGTGCCGTACGGAGCGGTAAGAGTGTAGGAGGGGCAGATAATGTAGTGGATGAATTTGTTCTGCCCAATGTTCATCCTGACGTATTCCAGGCGTTATCAGGCTGTACGGAAGTTAAGCAGATAAAGGCATTAGGAGTTATTGAAAGCTATTCGGTGGCTTCGGCGATTATTGCTGCCGATACAGCCGCCAAAGCCGCTGCTGTCCAGATTCTGGAGGTGCGTCTGGCACGCGGTATGGGTGGGAAAGCAGTTGTTTCAGTAACTGGTGAGATTGGAGCAGTGGAAGCAGCCGTTCGGGCTGGCAGCAATGCCATTGAAAAAAGCGGTTTCTTAGTAGACAAGGTCGTTATTGCTGCTCCCCATCAGGATCTGCATCAAGCCTTATTTTAGGCTCTCCATATATAGCCCGTGTTCTTTGTTGATTCCCGGTAAAGGCAGTTCTGATTGGATGTACGCTGGGGTAGTTGGAGGATTTATTGGTAGGTATAGTTGATGTCACCCAACATGTTTGTCATCTTTAACCATAGCTCATGATACCTTTATGGGTATCATGATAAATATAAAAAAAATCTGGATGCATCTGTAAAAAGAGCCAGCTTGCTCTGAATGCTGGCTCTTTTTGCCTGAAAGTATCTATTTTACTCCAAGTTCGTTTAATAACAGGCTGACTGTATTTTTTTACGAAAGCCTACAACAGTAAGATTACGTGGAGGCGAGTGCTGTGAAGCAAGGCAATCAACTACAAGATAAACGCAATCCTATCAAGTTACAAGATATTATTGATCTCGATTTTTTGCAAAAGTTTCAAGATGCTTTTGCTGAATCTATTGGCGTAGCCAGTCTCACTGTTGATATCGATGGTAATCCTGTTACCAAACCTAGTAATTTTACTCGGTTTTGCATGGAATATACCAGAGGATCAAAAATTGGCTTGGCGCGGTGTGCAGAGTGTGATCGCAAAGGCGGGGAAGAATCAGCTAGAACGGGTAAGCCTTCTATTTATGAATGTCATGCTGGGTTGGTTGACTTCGGTACCCCCATCATGTTGGAAGGACGACAAATTGGTTCTATCCTTGGTGGACAAGTACTAACTTCCACTCCTGATGAGGCTTATTATAGAAAAGTTGCCCAGGAAATCGGAGTAGATCCGGATAAATATATTGAGGCCTTAAAAGAAGTTAAACAGATTTCCAGAAAGAGTTTGGAGTCGGCAGCTAACATGCTGTTTTTAGTAGCTGGCACTCTTTCTAAAATTGGGTACCAGCAATATAAATTAAAGAATATGGCTGGCCTCATCAATGATAGTGTGGTTCAAATCTCTGCTACTATGGAAGAACTGGCTGCATCGGCCAGTGATGTAAATGCCAATCAAAATTCTCTCAATGCTGAAATACAAAATGTTAATGTGATTTCAGGCAAAATAAACGAAGTCATGGATTTTATCAAGGAGATAGCCGATGAAATCCGTTTATTAGGCCTAAACGCCGCTATTGAAGCAGCAAGGGCCGGAAATGCTGGTCTTGGATTTAGTGTTGTAGCTCAGGAAATTCGTAAACTTTCAGATCAATCAAAAAAAACGGTAGGCAAAATTAAAGAGTTTACCACCAGCATCCAAGAATCGGTTGCTAAAACAGTGACCATGGGACAAGCCACTTCGGTAACCGTTGAACAACAGGCGGCTGCCATCGAAGAGGTGACTGCAAGCATTCAGGAAGTAACAAGTATGGTAGAACAACTATACGCTATGGCCAATGAAAAGTAACAGTTTGACTGCAGAATACGTCAATAACTACATTGGCAATAGTAAGTAGGCAGATTTTTGGTTTATAGGATTGGTACAGTTAAACTGCCTTGAGGCATAAGAACAATGCGTGGTGTGGGGCCGAGTTTGTCAAATGCCATGGCAAGCGCCTGTTCCAT
>NZ_JBYKYF010000132.1:0-4181 GCF_057736855.1 Sporomusa sp. | reverse complement strand
GTCCGGGCCAGTTCATCATCAAGATTTGACAGCAGTATAAACTGGGCTTTTTTCATGAGGCGGGTGACGGCATAGGCCTTATGACCGCCGATAACAAAATCTTTGCGAACTTTTTCCTCAATCGCTTCCGGTGTTTTATATTGCCGCATCCATTGTTCGTACATGTCAGACCCTGTGCCTTCGGCACACTCACCCAAGAGAATGATAACTCCGCCCTCTTTGACGGCCAGTACCGCGTTTTCCATGGTTTTTTGCATTTGATAGACATTTATGTCTTTCGGATAGCCGCCGCAAGAGGCAATAACTAAATCGGCCGGTTCAGACAATTTGGTGCCATAAACACTTTCAACAAATTGGCAGCCCTGACGGTGAGCCGTAATGTAATCCCCGGCAAAAATCTTAAGAAATTCCTTTTTTTCGTTTAGTACCACATTCAACAAAAACGAGGGACGGCACATTTCGGCGCCCTCTATTTGGTCTTCGTAGACCGGATTGCCATCAAGCTTACCTAATTGAGAACCAGGCTCCAGCATGAGTGAGTGGTTGCGGCGGATAGTTTCATAAGCGCTTACACCGGGAAAGAGTGCTTTGCGTCCGCCGCCGTATCCGGCAAAGAAATGATGGACAATGCTGCCTGTACAGATGATATGGTCTGCTTCTACAGCCAGTTTGTGGAAGTAGACCTCAGTACCGCGTGAGGTGGTGCCTACCTTGGTGAACTGGGAGGAATCTTTGGCGTTGCAGTTATACATCCTGACACGATTGGCAACGGCCTGGCCTACTTGCTCCACCATTTCTTCCCATGTCATTTCATGGTGGGTACCAAGGGCAAAAATAATAAACATATCTTTGTCAGGGATGCCTACGGAATTTAATTCGTCCAGCAAAATAGGCATAAATACATGACTGTTGGCTACCCTGGTGGAATCATTGACAAGAAAGGCAACGGTTTCACCTTTTCTCACAATATCACGCAGTGGTTTGCTATCAATCGGGTTTCTTATGGCCGACAAAATGGCAGCCTTGGGATCAGGCAGCGGCGGGTATTCATTCAACTCGAGGGTTGCCGTTACCAAATCAGAATCAAGGGTAAAACTGACAAAACGTTTACCGTATTTAAACTTGTACTGGGTTTGCATGATTACACCTCATTTTGATGGCACTTATTTTTTCGCATATTTCTTTTCCAGAAAAGGAATTAATACTCCTGCCGACAAGATGTCCATCACAGGTTCAGAGAGGGGAGACACCTTGTAACTTTCCCCCGCTGTCTGATTGGTAATGACTCCGGTGCTTAGATTGATTTCCAGGATGTCGCCGTCTTTGATTTTATCGGTCTCCTGACATTCTAAAACAGGTAATCCGATATTGATGGCATTGCGGTAGAGATACGGCAAAAAATTTAGCGATAATAGCCTTGACGCCAGCCCGCTTTAGGGCAATCGGTGCTGTTTCCCGACTGGAGCCTGGACCAAAGTTTTCACCAGCGACAAGTACGGCACCACCTCTGGCTTTTTCTACGAAATGCTCGTCAATGCCTTCCAGCGCATGCTGAGCAATGACTTCAAGTGATTTTTCCAGGTACTGGGGTGGAGAAATAAGATCAGTATTTATATTATCTCCGTATTTTAAGGCTTTTCCTTTTATTGTCTCCATGCTATGACCTCCTTATAAACAAATGAATTTGTCTGCGTTTATTGCTTGCTGGTAGAAGCAAGGAGTCTCAATCGGCTGGCTATTGGATGAAATGACGTGGGTCTGTGATTTTTCCGGTGATGGCGGCGGCAGCCACTGAGGCGGGTGAACCTAAAAATATTTCAGATTCTTTATGACCCATACGACCAATGAAGTTACGGTTTGTAGAGGAGATGGCCCTTTCCGATCGGGCCATTATTCCGCTGTGCAGTCCCAGACAGGCGCCGCAGCTGGGAGCGAGGATCATAGCGCCGGCGTCTGATAGTACTTCGATAATGCCGTCTTTTAGGGCCTGATGATAGATGGAGCGTGAAGCCGCTGATACCAGCATTCTAACTTCAGGGTGTATTTTTCTTCCTTTAAGGATTTTTGCAGCTGCAGCCAAATCGGCATACCTGCCATTGGTACAAGAACCAAGGTAAGCTTGATGAATCACTTCGCCTTCAGCCTGGGGTATATCAACAACCTTGTCCACCTCATGGGGCAATGCGATCTGCGGAACCAGCTTGCTTGCATCAAATGTAAAGGTCTGACTATAGACCGCATCAAGATCGCTGTATACTGGCAGGCCCTTGGTGGCACCAATGGCTGATAAATAGCTGAATACTTTTTCATCAGGCGCAATCAGTCCGGTTTTGGCCCCGGCCTCTACTGCCATGCCCATTGTTGGATGCCTCCTATTGATATATAAATATAGTATTACTTATAAATGTCAAAGTATTTTGCAAATATCACTTGCCAAATCACCAACCTTATGTTATCATTTAAATAAGCACCATCCTTATAGCGCCAGATTCAAGACCAATGCAGTGTTTTGGAAACTTCCCGTTTTCCGTGTTGCAAGTCGGTTAGCGAGTTGGCAGGATAGTGTTTTTTCTTATCTGTAAGAGTGTTACCAAGTAAGTTCTCCATCTAGTGAAGAGTAAGGCTAGTTCCTTATTTGGCAAACATGTTGTATGAATGGTTAATTGGCATATAAGTAACCGTGTACAAGTCAATGCTATATGGATGGCTGCTTTGGTTATGGGGGAAGGTAAAAACCTTCCCCTTGTTGTATTTTTTATTTTTTGCAAGATATGAGTTATTACATAGCAGCAGAGTATGTTAGTCGGTCTATGCCGGATACTAAGGTGCTGGAGTTTACAACCACATCATCTGAGAGGAGTGTTACCTGTTGCAGATACTTTTTTGGGATATCGACGGAACATTAATTAGAACAGCCAAAGCTGGACTGTATGCTTTTTGTCTAGCTACCGAGGAACTATGGGGCAAGTCAGTAGATTTTGCCACCATTAAGACCGCAGGTATGAGTGATAATTATATTGCCAGGCAGATTATTCGGGCTGTGTCTGGACGGGAGGCGAACTATGAGGACATTGCTCTGCTATGCCGCCGGTATGAAGCGTTGCTTTCCGAACAGTTGGCCAAGAGAAAAGGACTTATTTTACCTGAAGTGAAAAATATTTTATCTCGGCTGCATGGACAAGCGGAATATAAATTATTGTTACTGACAGGTAACAGCCGGCAAGGGGCTGAGATCAAACTAAAATATTTTGGATTGGATACCTACTTCGATTTTTCCCGCAGTGCATTTGCAGGGCAGTGTGAGCTAAGAGTGGACATCGCGCGCAGCGGTCTGGATATTGTCCGAAAAAATTGGGGAGACCCTAAGCAGCATAATATATTTGTTATTGGTGATACGCCACATGATATTGAATGTGGTAAAGCTATCGGTGCATATACCATTGGAATTGCAACAGGAGCGTATTCGCCAGCAGAGTTAGCAAGCTGTACTCCCTGGTGGGTAATTCCAACTCTGCCAAGTGTCGAAACTTTTATTCAAAAAATCGAAACCATAAAGCGGCAACCTTTATGATTCAATAAAAAGTATTAGATTCTTTACACAAACCCGTTTACAATCAGGTTGTACACGGGTTTTACTGTTTGTTTGAACTAAAAAATGGTAAAATAAGAAATAAAAAAAACGAGAGCATTTTACTCTCGTTTCACCAATTTTATTTGCTATAAGTTTGTAAGAAATGTAATCCAAGCTGTTCATACTTTTCTAACTGATGAATAACCGCAGCTTGCTGAGTAATAGTAAGACCTGCGGCACACTCAATACCGATGGCATCTTTGATCATTCTCTTAATCTCAAAGTGGCAATACCCGAACAAGGACAGCCGGTTTATTAACTGTTCTATACGTTGATTCATATGTTTCCTCCAAATCTAAGTTTACATTGGTAATGTAGCGTGTGCATATTGTTATAGTCGCCATTACCTGATATTACCAATTTACACATTAGATTACAGAGAACTTTGGGCAAAAATTACTTGTTCTAATGGCTGCTTCTTAATTTCAGATTGCAATGGTAAATAACTTTTAAAGTATATCATAAAAATGAGTTGTTAGTCAATAATTTTTATTATCAAATAGTTACATATAGGGAGGGATGAGTATGGTTCGTATTTTGGCATTGTTAG
>NZ_JBYKYF010000131.1:6166-8410 GCF_057736855.1 Sporomusa sp. | reverse complement strand
TTTTCACCCAGTTTTTCTTTTACATTGTTGATAAGGCCATGCGGCAGTACTTCTGCGGCTTTAATAATCATTTTATCAACATTGCTGTAACGGTCGTCGCCAGATTGAGTGAAGATAGGAATAGGTTTATCACTTACTTGAGTATTGTACTCAGCGGCAACCACTTCGCACATAAGCTGCTTTTTGGCTTTGGCTACAGCGTCAAGGATGGCTTGCGTCACGCCATAACGGAGGGCAGTGTGGATGCGTTTGCCGTTTTCGTCGTTAAGGCTGTCGATTTCTTCGGCAAGTTCTCTGAAAGAGTTCAGCTCACGTCCTACCAGACGAGGCTTAATCATTTTTTCAATAACCGGAATAAAATCTTCAGCTAAGAACAGAGGATCACGTCCGCCAGCACCGCTGTATTGAACGGCTGCGCAGTCGCCATAAGCGATTTGACCGTCTTCAAGAATAAGCATTACAGATACGGCTTCACCGGCCTGACGAACCGATTTGAAGCCTTCAGTAATCGGCTTGCCAATATAGGTAAAACCATCGTGTTCAGCACCGGCTTTAATTGCCCGCTGATCGTCAAAATAGAAACCGGTACGACCTTTTGCGCAAACTACGTCAACTATTTTCATAAATATACTCTCCTTTAGATGGTTAAATTTTGAATAATAGTACGAGGTTGAGATTGCTTTGCGTCTTACACAACAGACGAGAAATACCTTCTGTAGTTATGCAAGTGCAGCGCAGCAATCTCACCCCCGTTTCTTTTTTAGATCACTATAGCAGCAATCAATAACTCTACATTTCTATTAAGGACGGCCTACCAGTCTACCTTTGGAGATGGCATAAATGTCATCAATTACCATCTGGAAGCTTGCCTCACGGCCTTCTGCTTTGGCACGTTCAGCCATTTTGTCCTTATGGAAAGCAACAATATCTGGTGTGAACGGCAGATTACCAACATCAAACAGACGTACAGCACCATTATTGTCACGGGCTGGCAGAATTTTGTTCAAGCTGAATTTGCTTGGAGCGAACGGAATGTCAAGTACGCCAGCTTCAAAAGCACGTACAGTACCAACCGCATAGTCGCCATTACCTAATTCGAATACTTTGTCAAGGATGCAGCGGGTTTCGGCTTTGATCATGTTGATTTCAAGTTCAAGTTCTTTGGTCATTGGGAATACTTGATCTTTAAGCATATTGATCATTTGCTTGGTGGTTCTGAGACCTGCAGCATTGGCTTCCTTAGTTGGAATACCCAAAGCTTCATGCGG
The DNA here is from genome assembly GCF_057736855.1 of Sporomusa sp. Classification (NCBI taxonomy): domain Bacteria; kingdom Bacillati; phylum Bacillota; class Negativicutes; order Selenomonadales; family Sporomusaceae; genus Sporomusa; species Sporomusa sp. Next base: position 7,142 of record NZ_JBYKYF010000131.1, on the reverse strand, counting down.
AGTTTTAACAATAACTTTGGTAGCTTTGGCTAATGCAGCAGCTGCTGCACCCCAGGAAATAACCGCAAAGGCTTTCGCTTCATCTTGTGGGAATCCACCCATCCATTGATGGAATACAGTGGTAAGGATAGTATCGGTGTAACCATGTTTGGTCATGTATTCGTCAGCCAGTTCTTCCAGAGCTTTGATTGCTGCAATGTCTTGAATCAGGTTACCGCACTGACCATAACCTAAGGTAATATTTTTTACACCTTGTTCAGCAGCAAGAATACCTTCAATAATGGCAACCGCGTGGGAAATGCTAGGCGGTACTAGAGTACCAGTAAGCGGTCCGAATGGCTCGCGGTTGATTTCGATTCCGTGCTCAGCATACAGACCAGTCAGACGGTCGCAATACTGCCAGTCTAAAATAGTTTTTTCCAGCGAAACGCTCTTAGCGTATGGAATATTGTAAGAAATACCGCCGCCCTCGAAAGAGGTATAACCAGCAGCTAGAGTAATTTCACACAGCAAACGGGCATCCGGAGTACCATGACGGACTTGCAGCGGGCCATCTACGCTTTCAACAACACGACGCACACCTTCAACCCCATGGTTAACAGCCGGGAAGCCGTTAAGCAGTGAGCGGCCAGCCTTGAGACTTTCCTCAATACCATTTTGCGCTTCTTTGTATTGGTTTTGACGAGTATAGCTGTCGATGGTTGTTGGCAGTAAATCAGCTTCGCCTTCGGTTCTGAGGAAATTCAGAAGGTTAATATGCTCATCGATGAGCGCTACGCCAGCGCGTGGCTGAGTGAGCGTTTCACCATTTTGTTTAGCTTTGATCAGACGTTTAGCAAATTGACGCTTGGCTGGGATATTCTCGTGATATTTGATAGCTTCTTCAAAATTTACACCTTCGCCAGTCGGCCAGGTTTTGAGAACTTCCTCGCGAATGGCGTTAAACTCGTCATGCGTCCACTTTTTATTTTTAAGT
>NZ_JBYKYF010000131.1:0-6156 GCF_057736855.1 Sporomusa sp. | reverse complement strand
TTAAGTTCCATGTGGCAATAGCCTCCTCTAATCTATTTCTTCACAAAATGCTTTTTCATCATCCGCACAGCTACCTCGGGGTATTCTTCTCCCAAAAGCCCCATAGCGGACATAATATACTGTTTATCAATAAAGAACTCTGGATTTTTGGGTTTCAGTATCGTGGGATCTGCTTCGTCAAACAATATGCCTGTAAGAATCGCTTCCGGCTCAGGATTGTTGACAATTACCCCACCTGTGCCAATGACTGTAGTTACTTGCGTCAAATCTTTGCCATACTGTACAAATGTGCTGCCCATAGGCGAGAAATAAGTATGCAGATGGCCAACATGCCGGTCTGCGCCTAACCGTACACAGGCTTTGCCCATGGCAATCTCTATACGGAACTCAACTTCAGTTTGCGGCAGATAGTCAATATCGGCTTCTACTTTTAGCGCATATGCGCTGGCTTCTTCCGGTGTAACTCCGGCATACTCAGCAATGAGTTCTGCTCCGGCGGCCTTTAAGAGTGCTCCGGCACTATATCTCATGCCTAAATCGCCTTCTACCGTACGTTTACCAAATGGTTCGGCCAAACCTTTGACATTTACCCCGCCAACCGTAGGATCACCTTTGGCAATGGAATATACATCCGTAGTTGCTCCACCAATATCTACAACCATTATGTCGCCCAGGCCTTTTTCCTTGCCAGCACCTTGACTCAACAATTCAGCTGCCCTAAGAACAGCCGCCGGTGTCGGCATAACCAAGCGGTCAACCATTTTGTTAGCACGGTTTAACCCTTTGGCCTCAGTTATCCGGCGCAAAAATATGTCGCGGATAGCAGTGCGAGCTGGCTCAATATTGAGTTCATCGAGTTTTGGCATAACATTCTCGGTTGGACACACGATGGAATGCTTGGCTGACAAAATTTTAACCACAGTGGGGGTTACCGATTTATTGCCAGCCACAACGATCGGCACATCTGTACCCAGTTCGGCCAACATTTTCGCATTATGCAAAATTACCTTCTGGTTACCGCCATCAGTACCACCAGCCAAGAGAATGATATCTGGTTTAAGCTCGGCAATTTCTTCGATCTCATATTCACTCAGCTCGTGACTGAATACCTTCAGCACTTTGGCACCAGCACCCAAAGCAGCCCGTTTAGCCGCTTCGGCAGTCATCTCCGGCACCAAACCGACTGCTATCATTTTCAGCCCACCAGCAGCACTTGAACACCCTAGTACCTTGGTAAATTCAAGCTTGCCGGTTTTGGCAAACAGCGCGGATAATGCCTGATTCAAACCATCCATGATATCGGTTTCAACAGTGGTAATTCCTCTGGCAGTGCCTAAAATTTGCTCTTGGTCAACGTCTACTGCCGTAATTTTGGTATAAGTACTGCCAAAATCGATAAGTAAAACGTTATTCAAAGCACAAGACTCCTTTTTATTTCAAATCCGCATCGAGATCGGCAATAACTTGGTTAGGCAATGTTCCTGGAGCGTATACTCTATCATAACCCATTTCGAGGAATTTTTTCTCAACTTCTTTAAAGTCAGTTTTACCAACAACCAGGTTGCCACCAACATAAAGCAAAATGTCTTCAATACCGGCCTCACGGCAACGATCTCTTAAGCCACGGCAGTCGATCTCACCATGTCCATAGAGAGAAGCAACCAAAATTGCTTTAGCGTCAGTTTCAATCGCTGCATTAACAAATTCTTCTTGAGGTACCAGCACACCTAGGTTAACCACATCGTAACCAGCGGCAGTAAGTGCATGATTAAGGATTTTGTTACCAACCGCATGGCAGTCAGCGCCAATTACGCCTAAAATAACCTTTGCTTTTTTTGTCATCTCCACTACTCCTTTGCTTTATCAGTTTCTGCAACCAACCGGCTAATCACCTGTTGGAGCGATCCCTGGTCGATTTCATAATAAAAGGTAATGATATCCTGTGTTTCTACAGCAACCTGGCGTACCATTTGCTGCATCGACTCGGCAACAACAATAGCCTGATACCCGTCGATACATTGGCGAATGCGATCGCGCTCGTTCTCAGTGCATGCTTTCAGCTTAATTCCGTTACACCCAATTTTAATCAGGAGCCGGTGTAAAGCATCGACAAATTCCTGAGTTTTCGCGACAACAGCCACTTCAGTTCCTGCCTGTAAGCGTGCCAGCTTTATGACTGCTTCGAGGTTTGGTATTGTAGCCACAGCCATAAACTTGGTGGTATTACTAAGAATTCCGGCAACTACGGATTGATGTTCCACTGTCGTGACCACCAAATCGCAAGCCGCAAGAAATTCAGGTTTCACAATACCATTAAGTAAATCTGACAGCACTACTGCTTCGAATTGCGCACGGACAGTTTGGCTAAGTTGAGTAATAAATTGTTCCACATATTCCAGCGTACAGTCCACAACAGCCACTCTGAGCTGCCGGGTTGCCAACTCCCGCTCTTTGGCTCTTATAGCGGTAATATTGGCAAACTGTTCTACTGTGAATCCCAACTCAACAACCTGGGCCATGGCTGCATCAATAATCTTAAGCGCCCGCTCAAGCCGACTGCCTGCTACATCCGCACCTGCTGTTATATCAGCAGGCTGCGCGCGAACAAACGTGCCCCGGCCTTGCTTAGCTTCAAGAATACCCTCAAGCAGCAATTCTTTATACGCCATACTGACAGTATTGCGACTGATGCCAAGTTCTTCGGACAACTTTCGTTCTGTCGGCAACTTATCACCACTTTGATAGTAGCCTGTCCTTATTTTGTCCAAAATGTACGCTTTCACTTGCAGATAAATGGGTATACCAAGTTTTTGTACAATCACATCCATCATTCCCTGCAAATTGGATCATTGGATTAGTCCAATTTGATTTTCTATATATATTATCGCATACCATTTGCTAAAAAGCAAGAAAATTCTACAAAAAAATTTACTTTCTGTACTATGTATTTTTTCCAAAACTAAAAATTACATATGAAGTAAAAAAACTCGCCTAACGGCGAGTTTACAATTCAATAATCTGTCCTTCGATTCTATTGTCCTGAATATCTATGATTCCAAAGCTAGGACTCGAACCGCCCCGCGGCGCTCTGGGACTGCCCGGATTAAACAATAACAATCCATCATGCCAGTGACTATAGGGAATATGCGTATGGCCGAAAACCACAATATCGGCACCATATTGGTCCCCCCACCAAATTAGATCCTGTACGCCATATTTCACATGATGACGATGGCCATGCGTCAGCCAAATGGTTTTACCAGCCAACGTAACATATTCATCAATCGGGACAACCGTCGTCCTATCACAGTTGCCTGCAACCACAGTGACTGGCACACCGGTGAGTTCAGCCAGCCGCCGGCCATCCGAAAAATAATCGCCAGCATGCAGCCAATGTTCCACCACCCCGGCCGCGGCAATCACTTGTTTCAAAACCGCTGTGTCGCCATGAGTATCACTGATAACACCAATTCTCATCGCTTTTCTGCCACCAGTTGTTTCACTAATTCTCTAATCGCTTTTCCCCGGTGGCTAATGGCATTTTTCTCTCTTGACGAAAGCTCTGCCATGGTGCGACCAAGCTCGGGTACGAAAAATAGCGGATCATAACCAAACCCCTGATCTCCGCGCGGCTCTGAGAGAATCATCCCTTCCACCGAACCTTCAGCAGTAAGCAAAACCCGCTCCGGATTAGCCAGGGCAAGAACACAACGAAATCTCGCTTGTCGTTTATCCCTAGGTACCCCGGTCAATTGGGCCAGTAATTTATTGTTATTGTCCTCATCACTAGCATGATCGCCCGCATATCTGGCCGAATAAACGCCAGGTGCACCTTGTAGGTAATCTACCTATAAGCCAGAATCATCGGCTATACAAAGTTTCCCTGTTAGGCGGGCGTAATAAACAGCTTTAAAACAGGCATTCTCGGCAAAAGTCACTCCGTTTTCCGGCGCTTCGGGATAACTTCCCCAATCAGCTAGTGAACTAATCTTATAAGGCAATCCGCGTAGCGCTTCTTTAAATTCAGCAACTTTACCGGCATTTTTCGTTGCCACAATCATCTCTGTCATGGGTTCCTGCACCACTTACCCCTCCCGACCGACTTTCCAGGCCAATTGTCCCAGTGCTTCCTTTTGAATATCCAATAAAATGTTAATGCCTTGACTGCCAAGGGCAATCATTTCATTTAACTGTGCTTGGGCAAAGGTTCCCTTTTCGCCTGTTCCCTGCACTTCGACAAATTCACCACTGCCGGTCATAACCAAGTTCATGTCAACAATTGCTGTTGAATCTTCACTATAACATAAGTCCAGATAAACGCCTTCAGGCAAAATCCCAACACTAACAGCGGCTAAAAAGTCTCTGACCGGAAAGGGCTTCGGATTATCGCCCCAAATACGGTTTACGGCATCAACCAGGGCCACAAATGACCCGGTAATGGCGGCTGTCCGGGTTCCGCCGTCAGCCTGCACTACATCACAGTCCAGCCATATGGTCCTTTCCCCTAAGGCTTTTAGGTCAATAACACTGCGTAATGCCCGACCAATCAACCGCTGGATTTCATGAGTACGTCCACTCTGCTTGCCTCTGGTGGCTTCTCTGACATTCCGGCTCTGAGTTGAACGCGGCAGCAACGAATATTCGGCACTCACCCAGCCTTCGCCTGAGCCTTTTAAAAATGGCGGTACTTTGTCTTCAATGGTAGCCGCACAGATTACCTTGGTATCACCAAATTCAATAAGCACCGATCCTTCAGCATATTTTAAATAATTGCGGGTAATGGTAACTTTTCTTAGTTCGTTATTGGCACGCCCGTCTGCTCTGCTCATCAAAATCCTCCTATAAATAAAGATCGAATTTTAGTTATAGTTTCTCTAAAATATCTTGTTGTTTATCTTGAATATAATAGCAATCATGTTGACCATTTTGCAGAGCCTTGCGCACCGCATCTTGCGCCTGACTGCGGCAAGCCGGACAGCTATTGCGAGGAATAATAGCGACATACGCTGACTTTACCCCAAATGGGTAAGCATCTGCCTGGGTGTCAATCAGTTGATACCCATGACAACGGGAACAAATCCGTACCGTTTCGATCTGCTGTTCATGGATGCCACTATCGTCATAATAGATGTTCCGGCGACGTTGCCAGAAGTCTCCGGTTTTGGCAATAGCCTCACGCCGCAGACTGTCGCGTTGCCGCCAAAGTTCCTGCCACTGGGCTACTAGTTTAGTAATATAATTTGTATTGGCCGCCGATTGGCGCGGACAACGAGCAATATCAGGTTCAATAACCCGGCTATAGTCTAGTCCAGCCATCGCGAGAATGATTCCGGTATTCACATACGGCAGCGCATCTTCAATCGAATACCCGCCTTCCAGCACCGCAATATCGGCCTTAAGCTTTTCCGCCAAGCGGGCATACCCCCGGGCAGTCACTGCCATATTCGCCAGTGGATCACTATAATGATTATCCTGCCCAGCAGAGTTTATAATCATGTCAGGTTTAAAATCTTCTAGCACTGGCAATACAAACTGATCCAGCACATAATGCAACCCTTCATCAGTTGTACCAGGAGGCAATGGAATATTAATCGTAGAGCAGAGCGCACCCGGACTGCCCATCTCTGTCATTGCACCGGTTCCCGGATACAGAGTGCGTCCATCCTGGTGAAAAGAAATAAACAGGGTATCCGGATCATGGTAATAAATATCCTGCGTACCATCACCATGATGTACATCAGTATCCACTATGGCGATTCGCTGTAAACCATAATGTCGGCGCAAATACTCTATCATAACAGCCTCAATATTGATGGTACAAAAACCCCGTGTACCATGTACTATGCGCATGGCATGATGTCCTGGCGGTCGCACTAAGGCAAACGCGTTAGTCACCTCGCGACGCATTACGGCTTCAGCCGCAGTAATAGCGCCACCGGCCGAAAGCAAATGGGCATCCGTAATCAGAGAAATGAGGTCAGGCACACCAATATGCACCCGCGCAACATCATCCAGCTTGGCAAGCTGTGGCCGGTATTCTTTAATACCCGGTAAATCCAAAAGACCTTCTTCCACTATTTGATCACGTGTATATAGTAAACGTTCTTCTCGTTCCGGGTGTGTGGGCGTTATTGCCCAGTCGAAGGCCGGAAAAAA
>NZ_JBYKYF010000130.1:5430-8411 GCF_057736855.1 Sporomusa sp. | reverse complement strand
GAGGTACAAAAGGGGTGATATGATGCGCGGTAAGTTTTGGCAAGGATTGATGTTGGGTGGATTTCTCGGAACCATACTTGGCGCTATCATAGGTCCCAAGGCTAAACCACAGAAAAAACCGCTACTAGTACGCAGTACTGATGCAGTTACCGATACTACTCGGGATTTGATGCGAGGTGCGCGTCGGGTACGCCGGCGATTAATGAAAAAGCTGGATTAATTTTCAGTAATAGGGAGGCCTTGTGGGTCTCCTTTTTTCATTTATTGACAGGAGGAAATATGCAACTAACTAAAGTCCATTTTAGGCTACTATTGTTGCTATTAGTATTATCTGCAATTGTATATTTTCTCTGGCTTGTCCGCAGCAGCCTATATCCTTTCTTTATTGCACTATTTTTGGCCTACTTGCTCAATCCAGGTGTATGTTATTTAGAAAGCAAAGGCCTACCAAGGGTTTGGGCAATTGCAATGCTGTATATTGTACTTTTTACTATTATCGTACTAGGGGCGACCCGGCTTGTTCCCATTATTGTGAGAGATTTAGAGAGTTTTTCCAAAGAATTGCCAAACATTCTGAAAAAAGGCGAGGAATTATTTTATTTTATTCAAAGTAAATACCAAAATTCAGTATTACCACAGTCTGTGCGTGTGGCCGTTGATGATTCTTTGCTCTCTCATATGATTGGACTGGCAATTACACCGATACTGGCTTTTTATTTTTTACGTGACTGGCCTACCATGAAAGAGAGGATATTTCGTCTGGTGCAGTCCCGCTGGCGAAATGAACTTACTCTGGCCTTTAAAGAAATTGATACTGTATTGAGTGGAATTATTCGCGGTCAACTTACAGTAGCGCTAATTGTTGGTATATTAGTAAGCTCTGGCTTATATTTATTTCAGGTTCCGTTTGCCATACTAATAGGTATTACTGCTGGATTACTTGATATCATTCCGTATTTTGGTGCCTTTATTGGCGCAGCGCCGGCTGTAACATTGGCATTGCTGGAATCGCCGATACTGGCCATAAAGGTAGCTGTCTTATTTTTCTTGATACACCAATTAGAAGGTAGTGTTATCAGTCCCAAAATATTGGGAGAAAATGTTGGACTACATCCGCTTACTGTCATTTTTGTTTTGCTTGCTGGGGGCGAGTTGTTTGGCATTTTGGGCATGCTGCTCAGCGTGCCGGTAACCGCTATTGGAAAAGTGCTGATTAAACATAGTATTAAGTTACTCCTGTAGTTTCTGCCGTTAACACCAATTATTGACACTAAATCTTAAACTGTAGTATAATTTCCACCAGAATGCATTAAATTTCGTACATTGGAGCTGATTAATTTGAAACAATTAACCGGAAACGAAATTAGAAAGCTGTTTCTGGATTTCTTTGCAAGTAAAGATCATCTCATTCAATCAAGTTATTCCCTTATTCCAGATAATGATCCATCCCTGCTGTTAATTGGTGCAGGTATGGCTCCATTTAAACCTTTCTTTACCGGCAAAATGAAACCGCCGCATACGCGAATTACAACATGCCAGAAATGTGTCCGCACTGGCGATATTGAGAATGTCGGCAGAACAGCGCGCCATCATACCTTTTTTGAAATGCTGGGTAATTTTTCGTTCGGCGATTATTTCAAAAAAGAAGCGATTGCCTGGGCTTGGGAATTTTTAACTGAAAAGCTGGAATTACCCAAAGATAAACTTTGGATTACCATCCATACTAACGATGATGAGGCTTTTGACATCTGGCATAATGATATTAAAATCCCAGCTGAGCGTATCATCCGGTTGGAAGACAATTTCTGGGAAATCGGACCTGGACCATGTGGCCCCTGTTCGGAAATACATATTGATTTAGGGGAAGAACGGGGTTGCGGTAAGCCTGATTGTGCGGTAGGCTGTGACTGTGACCGTTTTTTGGAAATTTGGAATTTAGTCTTTACCCAATTTGATCGGGATGAAAATGGCAATTACACCCCGCTTGCCAAGAAAAATATAGATACCGGGGCCGGCCTTGAACGGATTGCTTCTGTATTACAAAATAAACCGTCAAACTTTGAAACCGATTTATTATATCCCATTATCGACTATGCGGCAAAAGTTGCCGGTGTTACTTATGGACAATCTGCGAAAAATGATGTGTCACTAAAGGTAATTGCCGACCATGGACGCAGTATGACGGTAATGATTGCTGATGGGGTATTACCCTCCAATGAAGGCCGGGGATATGTTCTGAGAAGAATTTTACGGCGGGCCATTCGCCACGGCCGGTTACTCGGAATTGAAAAACCCTTCCTTACCGATATTGTTGATGTAGTCGCTACTATTTTTGCTGAAACATATCCTGATATTAACGACAAAAAGGCCTATATTAAAAAAGTAGTCCAATTAGAAGAGGAACGCTTCAATACTACGCTTACCCAGGGTATTGAACTATTAAACAAACATATCCATGAGCTTTCTGAAGCCAACAAAACCATCCTTGATGGAGCTACTGCCTTTAAACTGTATGATACCTTCGGCTTCCCCTGGGAACTTACGGAAGAAATCTTAAGCGAACATCATATGAGTTTAGATAAATTAGGTTTTGACCAGGCCATGGCCGAGCAGCGTGAACGAGCCCGTGCTGCCCGCCAAGACAGTGAAGAAAAAATTGTAATTCCTGATTTATCTGGCTTAGTAACAGAAACTCTCAGCTATAAACCAGATGCTGAAAAAGCAAAAATAGCGCTACTGTTAAAAGAAGGCAAAGTCATTGAGGAAACTTTTGATGGGGATGAAATTGCCGTCATTTTAGATGTTACGCCTTTTTATGCCGAGGGTGGCGGCCAAGTGGGAGATACGGGACTAATTACCAGTTTGCTGGGTAAAGTTGAAGTTAGCAATACCCGTAAGCTACCTGACGGAACCATTTATCATCTTGGCAAAGTGACTGAAGGTACAATCAAAACAGGGGAGATGGTTAGCTTAACTGTCGA
>NZ_JBYKYF010000130.1:473-5420 GCF_057736855.1 Sporomusa sp. | reverse complement strand
AGACGCCGGCACATTGCCCGTAATCATACTGCCACTCACTTATTGCATGCGGCATTAAAACAAGTATTGGGCGGACATGTTAACCAGGCTGGTTCTTCTGTGGATGATAGCCGTCTGCGTTTTGACTTTACTCATTTTGCACCTGTAACCGCCGAACAATTAGCTGAGGTCGAGGAGATTGTAAACAATGTCATTTTAAGTAATACCTGTGTTGGCATCATTGAAACTACGCAGGATATCGCCAAAGAAATGGGAGCCATTGCCCTCTTCGGTGAAAAATATGGAGAACGGGTGCGGGTTGTTATGGTAGACAACTTTAGTAAAGAACTATGTGGCGGCACCCATGTTGACACTACAGCCGAAATAGGATTATTTAAAATTGTCAGCGAAGCAGGTATTGGTGCTGGGCTGCGTCGGATTGAAGCTGTGACAGGGTACGGCGCCCACGAATACCTGAAAAATCAGGCAGCCCTTATCAAAGAAGCTGCAGCCCTGCTAAAAACAAGACCGGAAGAAATTGTAACCCGTATAGATATCCTCAATGGTCGTGTGCGTGAATTAGAAAAAGAAGTACAGGCACTTCAGTCAAAACTCGCGAAGAATGAAGTCCAACATCTGTTAGCTAGCGTTAAAGATATTAAAGGTGTGCAGGTAATTATCGGCCAAGTGTCAGCTACCGATATGGAAAACCTACGTTCCATAGGTGATATGCTGCGCGATCGCTTACAATCCGGTGTCGTTGTGCTGGGAGCGGTTAATGGTGATAAAGTGAATTTCATAGCTATGGCAACCGCCGACTGTGTAAAAAAAGGTATCCATGCCGGCAATATTATTAAAGAAACCGCCAAAGTAGCTGGCGGCGGCGGTGGCGGACGTCCTGATATGGCTCAAGCTGGTGGCAAACAACCGGAAAAAATGGGTGAAGCGTTACAAGTTGCCGAACAAATTATTACATCGCAAATAAAATAACGATACGCCTTCACGCCAGTTTTCGACATTGGTATAACCAAAACGGCGGTTTACAGGCAGGCATAAAGCCTGCCTGTAAAAATTTTAATAACTAACAGGAAAAATATAGTGAAAAGTAGAATATATATGTCAATACTTTGCCGATAATATAAGGGAGGAGGAGGCTTCATGACCAACACATCCCAAGAAACTATGATGTTTAAAGTAGATAATGACGAAACAAATGCTGCGGAAGTAATTCTGACTACCGTTTACCAGTCATTAAAGGAAAAAGGGTACAATCCAATAAATCAATTGGTAGGGTATTTGCTTTCAGGTGACCCGGCGTACATAACCAGCCACAATAATGCTCGCAGTTTAATCCGTAAGTTAGATCGTGATGAAATTATCGAAGAGTTAGTGCAAGCTTATCTAAAAGACAAATAAAATGAACTATCAATTACTTGGCCAAACCGGTCTAAAAGTGTCAAAACTATGTTTTGGCGGACTTACTGTTGGCCCCTTGCAGTCAAACCGGCCGCTTGCCGAGGGTGCTACCGTTATGCGGACAGCGTTTGATGCAGGGGTCAATTTTGTTGATACTGCTGAATTATATGGTACATATCCTTATATTCGGGAAGCCATTGCTGATATCAAACACGATATCATCATTGCTTCTAAGTCTTATGCCTATACCTATGAGGATATGCGAACAAGCATTGAAACGGCTTGCCAAGAAATTGGCCGCGATTATATTGATATATTTATGCTGCACGAACAATCGTCACGAATGACACTTAAAGGTCATGCTGAAGCCCTGAAATGTTTATGTGATGCTAAACGGCAAGGAATTATCCGCGCAACAGGTGTATCAACCCATACTATTGATGTTGTACGAGCCGCTGCTTTAATTGAAGAAATCGATATCATTCATCCTATCATTAACATGAAAGGCATTGGCATTACAGATGGTACTGCCGAAGAAATGCTTACAGCCATACAGTTTGCGGCTGACTGCGGTAAAGGCATTTATTCGATGAAAGCATTAGGTGGAGGACATTTAAATGCTATGGCTGCTGAGGCATTTGCCTGGATTCTAGCTCAACCAAACATTAGTTCTGTTGCTGTTGGTATGCAGACAATTGATGAAGTGCTATTAAATATAGCCATTTTTTCCGGCCAAACTCCTGACCATAAGCTTTGGGATAAAGTAATAACAACGCCTAGAAGATTGCTTGTGGAGGATTGGTGTGTCGGTTGCGGCCAATGTGCACAACACTGCCCGATGAAGGCATTAACCGTTGTAGCTGGCAAGGCTAAGACTGATACCGACCGTTGTGTGCTATGCGGCTATTGCGGTGCCTATTGTCCGGAATTTTGCTTAAAAATAATTTAACAAAAAATTTTGTTGTACTAATATTCAGGAGGATAAATGCGTATACTAGCACTTGACGTTGGGGACAAAACCATTGGTGTGGCTGTTTGTGACGAGCTCAAACTAACAGCGCAAGGGGTGGAAGTGATTAAGCGGACAACGCTACCCCGCGACTTTGCCAGGCTGAAAGAACTGATTGCCCAATACCAAGTGGGACTTGTTGTCATTGGACTACCGAAAAATATGAACGGTACTATCGGCCCTCAGGGAGAACTCGTGAAACAGTTTGCGCAGGACATGGCACAAGCAATTTCAAATGTCGAAATTGTTTTTTGGGATGAGCGTCTGTCTACCGTTGCAGCAGAAAAGTCACTGATCAAAGCGGATGTCAGCCGCGCCAAACGTCGGCAGGTTATTGACAAAATGGCTGCTGTATTCATATTGCAAGGCTACCTTGACAGTTTGCCCCGCAATATGCCAACTCTACCATAGGTTTCCTTGACAGGATATGTTTTCTAAGATACAATTACATTGCGTATGAGTAAAATGAGGTGAAAAAAATGACTGATAATGAAAAAGATGATATTCTGGAGCTTGACGACGAGCCGGTAGTGGTCATGACTGACGAAGAAGGTAACGAATATTATTATCGCGAAGAGATGATTATTCCTGTTGGTGACAAACGTTTCGCAATACTGGTACCGATCGACGTTGAAGAAGAAGGCTGCGAAGGCGGCGATGACTGTGGTTGTGGTTGTGATGAAGAAACCGATGTGTTTATTGCCCGGATTGATATTGATGAAAATGGCGAAGAAATTTATGTAGATCCTACAGATGAAGAATTTGAAGCAGTTCGCCAGGCTTATGAAGAAATAGTTTTTGAAGACGAAGAATAAGACAAATCTTGACTTGTACCCAAGCCACTAAGACAATGGCAGAAACTTTAGTCGTTCTTATGTCACCAGCGTTCGTTATAAGTTCGTAGTATAATAAAAAGAAGCCGTACAGGCTTCTTTTTTATTATACGCTTATACACTGGCTCAAGCCGTTGCCGTAAACCGTGAGCGGCTAGTGCTTTCTCAAAACTCCATTTGTCTACATAGAAATTATATATTATAATATAATAGCCTCAGATTACTGGAACGGGGGATAGTTAATGATCATGCTGAAAAAATCGCTGTCCAAAACCATTCTGGTCAGCCTATTGGTTGCACTGCCTCTCTGTTTTGGTGCCATATATGGTTGGATGCTTACTCAGCCAGCTAGCACTACCGATGAGCCAGTCCTTGTTACCATCAAACCAGGTACTCCGACAAAAGCCATTGCTGATGAACTGCAACATAGAAACTTAATAAAAAGTGCTTTCGTCTTCCAGCTTGCAGCCAAACTGCAAGGTGTAGAAAACTCCCTGCAAGCAGGCGAATACGCTATTAGCCCCGTAATGCCAATACATCAAATGCTTACCATGATGTCCCAAGGGCAAACTGCCTATCAGCAAATTACTATTCCTGAAGGGTATACCGTTGACCAGATCGCAGAACTATTAGCCGAAAAAAAAATAGCAGATCCGGAAAAGTTTAAAACTTTGGCTAAAACTTTTACTCCTTACTCGTATATGCAGGCTAATCCCAATACAAAATATAGTGCTGAAGGTTTTATTTTTCCTGACACATACCGGATTGCTAAAGGAATTACTGAAGAAGAGTTACTAACTTTAATGGTCAAACAATTTGATACCAAACTAACCCCTGACCTCAGACATAGGGCTGCCGAATTGGGGCTTTCGATTCGCGAGGTAGTTATTTTAGCTTCGTTGGTGGAAAAAGAAGCTAAACTGAGTGAGGAACAACCAATCATTGCCAGTGTATTTGCCAATAGAGTAAGGCAAAATATGCCTTTGCAATCTTGTGCTACCATTCAGTATATTTTGGGCTATCCAAAACCGGAACTTACCATCCATGATACCCAAATTGCCTCCCCTTATAATACTTACCTTAGCATGGGACTACCGCCAGGTCCGATAGCTAATCCTGGCATTGCAGCCATAAAAGCCGTGCTGTATGCTGAAAATACTGATTATTTATATTTTGTTGCCGACAAACATGGCAAACATCACTTTAGTAAGACTTATGAAGAACATTTGAATGCTATCAATCAGGTGCAAATTTAATCTATGGAAACACTACAGAAGATATTAATTACAATGCAAGACTATGCCCACACACACAATGTCCCAATTATCAGTCAGGAAGGCGGGCGATTGCTACAGGCGGTAACTGCCGCCGCTAAACCTATATCTGTTTTGGAAATTGGGACAGCCATTGGCTATTCTACGCTCTTATTAGCCGCCAGTATGCCACCGAACGGTAAAATTACTACCATTGAACAAGATGAAACCAGGATCGAACTTGCTAGAAGTTTTTTAACTCAAGCAGGGAAAATTGACCAAATTACAATTATTGCTGGTGATGCTGGAAAAGTGTTGCCAACACTATCTGGTAGGTTTGATTTAGTCTTTATCGATGCAGCTAAAGGACAGTACCTTGACTATTTGCATAAAATTATGGATAAATTGTCGCCCAAAGCTGTTATTATTGCCGATAATGTACTCTTTCGCGGCTGGG
>NZ_JBYKYF010000130.1:0-463 GCF_057736855.1 Sporomusa sp. | reverse complement strand
CCCAGACGTTACCGTACAATTATAAAACGCCTTAAGGCGTACCTTGACTTCGTAACTAACAATAATCAGTTCAAAACGGTAGTGCATCCAATTGGTGATGGTATGGCCGTATCGCACTATCAAGGAGAAGCGAATCTATGAAAAAACCAGAACTTTTAGCCCCAGCGGGGAATTTAGAAAAATTAAAAATGGCACTCATTTATGGAGCAGATGCTGTATACATGGGTGGAAAAGCATTCGGCCTACGGGCATTCAGTGATAATTTTGACGATAATGAACTTCAACAAGGCATTGATTTTGCTCATGGTCTTGGTAAAAAAGCCTATATTACAATTAATATTATTCCGCACAATAATGACTTACTTGGTCTGCCTGATTACATACGTTCTATTGCTGCCATGGGCGCTGATGCGATCATTGTTTCCGATCTTGGCGTATTTCGCATTGCTCGCCAAGTTGCGCC
>NZ_JBYKYF010000129.1:0-8476 GCF_057736855.1 Sporomusa sp. | reverse complement strand
AAGCAAACGAAACAATAAATGATATAAATGATACGCTTGGTGCAATTAATGATTCGATTGGCTCAAATGATGAAAAGCCTGAAACTCAAAAAAGAAAAGAGACGGGGTACGCTGAAAGAATGGAAACTAAAAAAGGGGTTGAAAAAGCTATTCCTGCTCCAAGGCTTTTTGATAAGGATGGTAGAGAAATTCGACCGGATTTACATGTAAGATAATGTGGGTAATCTTGTTGCCGTAGTATAGTACTAGAAAAACTAACTGCGACCATTACCTCTTGTCCTACATATCTGCCGCCTCATTCTTTGCTCAAATCCGACCTACGAGGAACATCGCATTCCTGCAAGCCCTACGACAGTCGCACTTTCAGGACTTCTCAAAATCTCGCTCCACAAACGTATTGCATTTTGATACGAAACTAGAATTTCTTGTTCCTCTTTGACCAATGCTCAATATTGTAGCTTATGTTAACAAATCAAACCTTTATTTTTACTATGCGGCGCAGTATACTTATTAATTATAGTATCCGACTCATAACTGAGCATAAATTGAATGAAGGGAGGATTTTTATGGTTAGAACAAAACGCGAGACTTGCAGTGATTGTGGCGGCAGCGGCTTAGTGCCCGCAGCCGAAGATGTGACAAGTGATTTGCATTACATCAACATACCTTGCCCAACATGCGGCGGAAGCGGTTATTTTGATGACGACGATGATTATTAAACTTTTTCAAAAAATAACACGTATCACTATCTCAACCTGAAACGATTGACAAAAAGTAGCCGTATCTTGCCCCAAAAGCAGATACGGCTATTTTTCATGTTCAGATTCAAGATGTCACATTTACCAATGTTTTGCAATATACCACAAGATCCTTCTAACGCTTAAATACAAGCAAACACCATTGGTGTGCGCACCGATAAATGTCCTACAGTTTTTGTATTTCAACTGCAGGGCATAATTTTTGATTTTGATATAGTTATGTAGAATCATTATTTTTCAGAAGTATATCTTGAGAAGCCATGAAATTCACTGCTTTTCGGCTAGTTTACATCGCCTTTTGGACAGTAGTTCAAATTTCCGATCCGTGACCTTGCAAATCCCCTCACCTTCACCATTTAGAAGTAGTTCGATTCTCCGAAGATCTGGTTTTATTAATGACATCTATTGTTTTTTCTCAAAATAATAGTCTAGCAGCTTTGCCATAAAGAAATCATCAAACTTAGTCATTTTTGCGCCTGTGATTCTTGTTATATATTTTAGTTCCTGCACAAGTTGTTCATGGAATCGCATCGGACAAACTACTGATATTATTCCCACTCTCTTATCACGAGTCATGGAGACAAACTGCTGAATTAGCTCCCTTGCAGCTTCGTCACTCAAATTTAACGTATTCCTATCTTTTATTCTACTCTTTGCTATTCCCACCAGTTCTGCTTTGCTTCCTCTGTGCGTTACCTCAATACTGATATCTCCAAATTCCTGCCCGTGGTGCGGGCTTGGTCTAAATCCATCAAAAACTACGAACAGTCTAATAATACAGTTATCCTTTTTCGCTATATTACACGTATTACAATTTTTATTACTCGTCTTACTGCATTTTTCTTTAATTGATTCAAACTTCTGTATTAAGGTTTCATACTGTGCTTCGGACAATCTACGCCCAGTTACAACATAAAACTCAGGTATTTCTTCTGGAGCAACATATTCCCCTTTTGTATTCTTTAGAAAACTAATAGTTCCTTCCCGAATATAAAAACTCTCGTTTGTAGGATCAAAATCAATATTGTAATAATTTCGCAAAGTTTCACTAATCTTATTAAGTAGATTACCAGTCGGAAATAGTATCGACACTTCATTTATATCAGAGAAATGATTCATATGTCCAGATTCGCATTGAAGGCTATAATTATCCTTTTGCGTATGTCCACACTTTGTACATATTAAAGCCCTATTCTTAGCAAAAATAAGTTTACTATCCCCACAATTAGAACAAAATCCGATACAGGCCTCTTGGCATGTATCACATTCAATTGAAATTTGGCTATAAAACGAGTCAAAAAGACTACTTAGAAGACTATTACAATCAAAGCTTAGCTGCATTGACTCCACTTTATATAATTTATTTAGAAAAACAGCAAATATTATATTTTCTAACATGTCTTTTTGTTTAGTACCAAAGGGTGCCCAAATCTCATCATTAATAACATTTTTTGCCTTAAATATTTCATAATCTTTACTATTATCGGTTTGTTTAAGATAAGCGATTATGTGCTTAATTCTTTTTACACTCCAACTTCTAAAAATAGAAGCGTTAAGATTGCGCGTTATATAAATTTTTCCTTGATTGCAATTTATTCCAAGAGTACTTGAGATATTATCATCAATTTCTTCATATAGGTGAGAAGATGTGATATCATACCCTCGGAATGTATCCCTCACCGTTATCTTTTCAGATAGATTAGGATCTGCAATAGTAACCTTTTGTGCTTCATCTGGTCCTGCGGTAGGTTTATAAAATGTGCCTCTGCGCATTTTTTCTTCACCGAATAAGTCTTTAATAAGCTTTTTTGTTAGCTTTATGCTATTTACTCTTGTTTTGTACAGGTCTGCAAATATTCTTTTGAGTATGTTTGTCACTTTATTTGGAGCACTTTGGATAGCTATAAATCCATCTGTAGTGCTAAGCCAAACAAAACATTCCTCCAGCTCATATATAAATTTAGGTTCTTCAGTTTCAGAAATATAACTATATTTACTGAGATAGGTAAAACAAAATTCAAATACTTCTTCATCAATTTTGACTTTATTTTTGTACCGAAGATCTTTGTAAGCATCTTCGTCCCCATATTCAATTGCATTGAGTAAATTACCCAGTTCACTTTCTATGCTACTAACAGGAATCCTTTTACATTTTCCATTAATACAAAACAACGTAAACCCCGGCTTTAGCCCATATCTATATTGTTCATAAGCATTATCAATATGACTTGTATTAATAGCAGGTGTAATTTCAATGATTTTTATTAATTGGTGTCTTGGCATTCTCAATAGAGCAGCTTTCACATCCCGAATATCTCTTGCCCCTATTACTCTCTCAATTTTGCTTTTTAAGGCATCTTTACCTACAACCTCCAGTAACATCTTACAGATACCTTCAAGTCTGATTAATTCCAATTTCGTACGGCTCTGCTTACTTAGCATACTGACCTCCTGTAGTAGTAAGGGCAAGTTGATTTTTTCCGTTTCTCTCACTAGAGCGTCTAATATTCACTAGTTAAAATATCTAACTACAGCAGTTTTTCTGCCCAATACTTCTTATAGAAATATATAAGTACTTTTTAGTTTTTTTTCTGTCTAAGTAGATAAAGCAGAAGAGCTTAAATTTAGGAAGGAACTATATGATTAGTTTCACCGTTACATTTCGAACAAAAAACCTTCATACAACACGCTCCTAAAATATTTTTCGTTATCCTACAGCATCCATTAAGCAAAGAGACATAATCCTCCAATAAAGGTGAATTATGTCTCTAATTCTTCATTCTACTATATTTCTCCTGTACACTTACAAAATTTTACGTATTTACATTCTACCTGGCATTTCACCTTTATATATAGTAATTATTTTCCAGAAACCACCCTGTAAAAGGCCAGAGAAATCAAAGTTTTCGACATCGTTTGGACAGAAGTCTCAATGGCTAACCACAACCTTGCAATCCGCTTTTTTCAGGAAAGTAAATTATTTGTCTATATTTTTCTAATTCATCTAGTGAAATTACATGGTACACACTGTATACCGACAATTGATTCTTCAAAACTAATTATTGGAACATCATTTTTCAAATCAAGATTTTTGACTAATTCATATTCTGACAATGGGTTACCTTTTTTCAGCATCATCCACATAATTGTGAGCAATGAAGGGATCTTTCCCTCCATTTTACTTATTTTAATTTTTCTCCCTGATCAACGAATCACTGCCTGACTATATTGCATTTCAGTGTGATTGGGATAAAGAATAACCCTTCCATGCAAGATCGATGCTTGCCATGTACTAGGCCGTAATGTCAAAATTATATTCTCCAAAATCTCACGAAAAGTTTGCCCATTGTGTACCTCAATCTCAGCGTCTAAATCTTCTTGGTGTAGCGCTGTTTCATACCGAAACACATAAGGCAAATTTGAGCGCAGAATCGGCAAAATCTCTCTACATGCAATCCTACCGTCAGGAAGGAATTCTACAGTGTCAAGGGGACGGGGTTGTGTCATACCGTACCCAATTATCCTAAATATCAGTCTATAACCATAGAAATAAGATAGTTTCTAATATGCCTGGAGGATACGAGGATACAGAAAAATCGTCCTGTGTATCTCACCAAATCAAATTCCTAATTAGTATATATACAAAGCATACTCTTCCTTAACTCCGTTTTTATAGTTACTTACAAAGGTTTTTGTACCGACTTCGTAATTGCATTTTGCATGACTAAATGCAACATTATTCATATCATAAAATAATCGGGCTGGTTCATCGCTAAGTAACCATGATTCTTTGTGGTCAATCGTAAATTCACTTATATCTTCAATTTTCTGCCCACAACGAAAACAAGTATCCATTCCGCATTTTTTGGCTAATTCAAACATCAACATTTTATTAAGCTTATACTTTGCGGTACTCAACTTTTCTCCCAGGATTTCCTCAATTTTCTTAGTCCTGCGTTGGTAGGGCTTAAGCCCGTCATCCGGAGTATTATGCCTCATCTTATTCGCATAAGATGCCGTACAACTTAAGCTACAGAAAAAGTGATTACGACCTGACCGTATCTGCCGCCGCACTTCTTTGTCCTGTCTTTCAAATTCTTTCCCGCAAAAATAACAAGTTAATCGCATAAATCAAAACCTCCACCTGATGTGTATTAGGCTATAAACCTAGTATACATTAGGTGGAGGCGACATTCAAGTTGTGGTGGAGGCGAGGAGAATCGAACTCCTGTCCAGAAGCATTACTGCATAGGCTTCTCCGAGCGCAGTCGGTGTTTTAAGTTTCGCGCTTTTGCCGCCCGCCGACAGGCTGCGCAAACACTATCTCGATAAAGTTTCCCAGTCGGCTCTCCGAGAATTGAGCCTCAGGTATCCCACTAATTGACGCCCTATCCTAGGCCGTGGGAGTGCGTAGGTAGGACGTTAGCAGATTAAGCTGCTAAAGCGTATTCTTCGTTTGCGTTTACTTTTTTTCCACCGTTTTGACGGGCAGATGGAACCCCGGCTCGCTACCTATACCATAACTACCCCTGTCGAAACCAGTACGCCCCCAAGTTATAGATATGGTATATTTTTTTGACGCAAACAAAGAGTTTTCATATTTTGTTACTATATTATAGCACAAAGATTGATTTGCGCCAAATAAAACTTTTTCCACTTAACAATGGCACAGGAGATAGCGGTAATCACACCGAATATACTGTGGCAAAAGGAGTGATAGGAATGAATCAGCAACACACCGGAGCGGTGCTAGTAATGCTTTCGGCTGCCGGTTTTGCTACCTTAGCAGTTTTTATTAAATTTGCTTATGCCGCAGGAGCAAATAGCATTACCATCCTCGCTGGGCGGTTTGTACTGGCAACTATTTGTCTTGCACTTATCTTAAAATTGCGCGGCATACCGCTAACGCTTGATAAAGGTCTAAGGAAACGGCTATTTGTATTAGGCGGACTGGGTTATGGGGCAATGTCAATGCTCTTTGCTTCGGCCGTCATGTATTTACCGGCATCACTAGCCGCTATGCTATTATATACGTATCCGGCGATAGTCAGCATACTGTCTTTTTTTATGGGCGATGAACAGTACCGTTGGTCAAAAGGCCTGGCACTGGTTATTTGTTTTTCAGGCTTGTTTCTGGTACTGGGTGTATCATTCGATAATGTCAGTTTGCTTGGCTGCGTCTTTGGTCTTAGTTCGGCAGTGGTGTATTCGATCTATATTGTTGCCGGTAACCGACTTGTAAAACATACCAACCCGCTGGTGACCACCACCTATGTCTGCGCGTCAGCAGCCATAGTATTTGTCCTCAGCGGCGCCGCTACCAATTCACTGATTGTTAGCCTACCCGCACAAGCCTGGTTGTCTATTATCGGTATTGCGTTGTTTGCAACCATTGTTGGCATTCTGGGCTTTTTCGCCGGAATGAGCCGAGTAGGAGCTACCAATGCTTCGATTATCAGTACTCTGGAGCCGGTTATCACCGTACTGTTATCAGTGGCACTGCTTAATGAAAAAATAACGCCACTACAGATAGGCGGCGGCATGTTAATACTTGTCGGTATACTGATTTTACAACTCTGGGCCGGAAACAAGGAATCGGAAAAGCGCTCTGAGAAGATTGGCTGCGCTCACATTGACGGCTAAAAATACTTATCACCAGTATCTATGTGAGGCTCACCAATCGATGATTTGCTAGTTACCCCACGCTACTCTTTCTGCCGCTCCCGTAGTGCCCGTTCCATATCCCGTTTAGCATCCCGGGCGGCAATATCTTGGCGTTTATCGTAAGTATGTTTACCAGAAGCCAATCCCAGTTCTACCTTGGCTAACCCTCTGGTAAAATACAGTTTAAGCGGCACCAGGGTATAACCTTTTTCTTTGGTTTTACCGATTAATTTATTGATTTCATACCGATGCATCAATAATTTGCGGGTGCGCAGCGGTTCATGATTAAAACGATTTCCTTGTTCATAAGGACTGATATGCATATTATGCAGCATAATCTCAGCATTTTCAATGCGGGCATAGGCATCCTTTAGGTTCGCCTTGCCTGCCCGGAGGGATTTGACTTCAGTGCCCGTAAGCACAATCCCAGCCTCATAGGTTTCGTGAATATGATAATCGTGGCGGGCCTTTCGGTTTTCCGCCGCTATTTTTATGCCTGCTCCTTTGCTCACCGCTTGTCACCTCTTAGAATCCGGCTAATATGCATAATTATTGTAGCCGATTTACAGCCTTACGTCAATTGGTTTGGCAACGATTGCTAATCCGCTATTTTTTCGGTGTCTTAGCCTTTTTAGGCTTAGTGACGGCAGAAGTTTTCCGTTTCGTCGCACTTGCCCGCGTCTTAGGTGCACTGCGTCTTGCCCCGGTGGCATTACGCTTTTGCTTAGCTAGCTGACTGCCAACCGCTTGCAAGGGGTTACCCGTGTCGGCAAGAACATAATCAATGGTGCGCTCTGCCGGGTTGACTTTGGCAACAATAATTCTAACTGGATTGCCCAGTCGATAGATATTACCTGTGCGCTCACCAATCAAGGCATATTGCTCTTCCACATACTGATAATAATCATCTTGCAGGCTGGATACGTGCACTAAGCCTTCTACCCCATTATCTATCTCCACGAAAAACCCGTAGGCAGCAACACCGCTTATGATGCCATCAAATTCCTGACCAACGAACTGAGCCATATATTCCACTTTTTTGAGGTCGACAGTTTCCCTTTCGGCTTCTGCCGCCGCCCGTTCACGTTCAGAAGAATGAAGTGCAATCTCAGGCAGCATAACTGATAGTTTTTGCCGGCGTTTAGCCGAGATATCGCCTTTAGAAAAAGTCTCCCGGATAAGACGGTGAACAATCAGGTCCGGGTAACGCCTGATCGGGGAGGTAAAATGAGTATAATAGGTAGCCGCCAAGCCAAAATGCCCCAGGTTTTCGGCATCATAGCGGGCCTGCTTCAGCGAACGCAACACAACCGTACTAATAATGCGTTCCTCCGGCCGCCCGGCAATTTTACTGAGCACTCGCTGCAGTGCCATGGGCTCAATTTCCGCGGTCTTAGGCAGCCGCTGACCAAAGGTATTCAGCAATAAATTGAGTCTATTCATTTTTTCCTCGTCAGGTTCTTCGTGCACCCTGAACATGGACGGCACACCCAGCCAATGCATATGTTCGGCCACAGTCTCGTTGGCTACCAGCATAAATTCTTCGATAATGGATTCAGCAATACTGCGGATCCTTTTTTCAATGGCAATCGGACGTCCTTGGTCATCGAGTTTGACTTTTATTTCCGGGAAATCAAAATCAATAGCTCCCCGGCGCATCCGGCGGTCTCGCAGAATCCGGCACAAGCGTTCCATTTGTTCTAACATGCCGACTAAGTCAGCATACTGTTCCCGTAGTTCTTCGTCATGGTCGGCCAGAATCTGCCGCACGATATTATAAGACAACCTGGTGCTAACACGAATAACGCTGGGAAATATTTCATAATCAACTACCCGTCCCCGCCCGTCGATTTCCATTTGGGCGGTCAGGGTTAAGCGGTCTTCCCCGGCATTTAAGCTGCAAATGCCGTTTGACAACCGTGGCGTCAACATCGGCAATACTCTGTCAACAAGATAAACACTGGTACCTCTAAGTCGGGCTTCATTGTCAAGAGGTGTGTTTTCCCGCACATAATGGCTAACATCGGCAATATGTACGCCCAATAAGTAGTTTC
>NZ_JBYKYF010000128.1:0-8686 GCF_057736855.1 Sporomusa sp. | reverse complement strand
ATATGACGGGTTGTGCCGTCTGTGCCCAGACAGCCTACAACGGTAGTAACACCAGCTCGTATAATATCTCCCAGTTGCACTTCTGGCGTTCTGGTTGCATATCCCCCTTCACCGCCGCCGCCGATCATATGCACATGACCATCAATAAACCCCGGTACTGCCAGACACCCGTTTACCTCGATTATCTGGCAATCCCAATCAGCCGGAACCTCCAACTTTGGACGGATTGCGGCTATTTTATCGCCGGCAATGAGGATATCCTGGCGCCCCATCGCCGCAGGCGCATACACTTCCACACCTTTGAGTAGCGTAAAAAAAGCTTTAGTATTATCCATGATAAATCCTCCAAGATATTATCCCCAATTTTAATGTATCGACTACAACACTATACTAGTTGAAAAACTTAAGAAGCAGTTGCATAACCCAAATGGAAACCATGGCATTAATGCCGCCAATGATAAGAATCGCTGCATAATGACGCGGATTGGTTCCGGCAAGCCCCAATACCCTACCCAAATTTTGTGCAGGATTTCCCATCAAGTATATGGCTGGCAGCAAAACGCTGACATGCACCATGTCAAGATGACCTGAATTGTAAAGACTGGCAGCTACGCCAACAGCTCCCCCCATACTCATGATCGAAGCTAAAAGTACGGTAGCAGCCTCACCTGGCAGCCCCCATAATAGCATAACCGGACCACAAACATTACCTACTAATTTTAACAGTCCTGTTACTTCCAATATACGGATAAGTACAAAGGCCATTACCAACGCTGGAATCAAATTGCGCACGGCAATATTCCAACCATTGCGTGCCCCATCCATAAACATATCCAACATGTTACGGTTGTCTTTCACTTGATTAGCCATTATTGTCCACCTTCCGCTTTCGCCATTCTGCGATTTTCAAAATTGAGATATATCCGCATAAGATTTGCACCGATAATTTTAAACACAAAAATAACGATCAACGGTAAAAGGATCGGACATAATAACATCCCAAACAAAGCGGCACCTGAACCAAAATAATTGCTGACCATGGCGCTGCCAGGGTGTAAATAGGCAACAAAAATTGACCGCTGCTCATCGGTAATTTGGCCTTTATCATACATTTCCTTAGCCATTACAGCACCGGCATCAGTGCTCTGCATATTCGCTATAATTGCCACACTGCAGGCTCCAGGAATTCCCATTAAGAGTTTTAATAGAGGTGTCAGTAACTTTTGCGCAACCCGCAGTCCCCCGTAACCTTCAACAATTTCTACTACACCCATGGCCAAGATCAGAGCCGGTATCAATTCTAGCGCAAACATAAAGCCATCTCGTCCACCGGTTCCGCCAACCCCCCTAAAAGTAAAAACTTTTCCTGCTTCTCCTGTCATTTTGCCAAAAGATCCGTTTAATACTGTGAAATCGCATGCCTGATACCATGCCTGCGATTTGGCAAGCAAACCTGAAAAGAAAAGCATGGCGAATATTAGCGCCACATAACTCTTCCAGGTTATTCCCTGCTCTTGCTCCTGCTTGTCTTGCATATCTTGTTCCTCCTTTTAATGTAAAAATTAGTACTACTGTACATATATGCAAAAATTGTGCCATATACAAAAACTGACAAAACACCTGTTAGTTCGGCATTATTAGCAGGATTTCCCGTCAATAACATCGAAATAATTGGAACATTATCCCTTTTTCATCCTTTTTTTCACCCCTTATCCCTTTTAATAAGGAGGTTACTCTTGAAGCATCTTGTTATTATTTCAAAAGGACGAAATACATGGCGAACGTTATCCGAACAATTAACCAGCCTAATGGGAGATTATGTTCATATCTCTGGTTACTACCTGAAGGGAAACATGCCTACCTACATAAAAGGCGATTTAATTCTTGTCTCTAGCAAAGAACTGCTCCCCGAAGTTCAGGATGCATTACATCCGGATTGCCCAATCATTGTAGCCAGACGCTCCATTAATTATCATGCAATAGAAAAGATTTTCGATATTCCGGATAACACCGATGTGCTGCTTGTCAACGATGCTTATTCAGCGGCGCAGGAAACCATTTCCTTATTACTGGCACTTGGTATTGATCATCTTCGCTACCACCCGTATGCTCCAGGTCTGCGCAATTATCCCCGACTCACAATTGCAGTCACACCTGGCGAACCAGACTGCGCGCCTGCTTGTGTAGAACATATCGTTGACATTAACTCCCGCACTGTTGATATTACCACCCTGGTTGAAATTATCGACAAGCTGTCGTTACTCGATTTACGGGCAAATATTTTATCTGCTAATTATTTGCGCGACGTTATTCATCTCATCAAAACCAATAAGCAAAACGTTCGCAGCACGCATGCAATCAACAATAAACTCCACACCATCATCAATACCGTACATGATGGCATTCTCGCGGTTGACGAAACCAATACAATCTCTGTCATTAACCCCGTCGCCGAATCACTATTATCTCTGAATGGCGCCAATACAACCGGAAAAAAAATCAATGAGGTATTACACAGCACTCTCCAAAAACAATTAGCTCGAAATTCTAATCAACAAGAGAATTTTATCCACTATAATAATAGACAAATTGTCATCAATACGGCTGCAATTAAAGATAACGAGAAGCCAGCTGGATTCGTATATACCTTTAAAGACGTATCCGAAATCAAACGGTTAGAAGAAGAACTCAGACGCAAAACCCTTAAGGATCAACAAGTAGCCCAGTATTCACTAGAGCAAATTGTAGGAACCAGTCCGGTAATCCGTGACACTATCGAAAAAGCCTACCGCTTGGCAGCTTCTAATTCTCCGATATTAATTCAAGGTGAAAGCGGCACAGGCAAGGAATTACTTGCGCAAGGGATACATAATGCCTCCTCAAGACGGCATGGTCCATTTATTGCCGTCAACTTTGCCGCCTTGACGGAAAGTCTGATTGAAAGCGAACTGTTCGGGTATGAAGAAGGGTCTTTTACCGGAGCTCGCAAGGGTGGCGCCGCCGGGTTATTTGAACAAGCACATAAAGGTACCATTTTCTTAGACGAAATTGGCGACTCACCCCTGGCATTTCAAATCAGAATCCTGAGAGTACTGCAGGAAAAACAAGTTCGCCGTGTCGGCAGTACCCGGAATATTCCCATCGATGTGCGCGTCATATCAGCTACCAATCAAAACTTAAAAGATTTAGTGGCATGCGGAAAATTCCGGAAAGATTTATATTATCGTCTCAATGTCCTCCCCCTTTATTTACCCCCGCTAAGAGAAAGAGGCAATGATATCCTATTGCTGGCAAAACATTTTTATAATAAAATTCAGACCGCAGCTAACGCCCTCGATAGCGATACCTATTTTAGTCTCCTCAAATCCCATTTTCTAAACTATGAATGGCCTGGCAATATTCGCGAACTGCAAAACATCGTAGAATATTTAGTGAATGTATGCCCAGATGATATTCCCCAAGCCAGTCTCCTATCCGAACACATATATTATCGGAATGCGAACGAGTCTGCAAGGAACTCTGACAAAACGGAAGAAAATCGCGATCTGAAAGCAATAATCTTAGATGAAATTAAAAGTTACAACCAAAGAGGCCTGTCCATCGGGCGCCGCTCCCTTGCATCTAAGTTAGGCGTACCTGAAAATACTGTTAGGAAAATTATTTGCCAACTGCAAGATTCCGGACAGATCATTGTAAACAGAGGGAGAAAAGGATTATTTAGCACACAATAGCCAATAATTATTTATTTAGCAACAATACACTCCTTAATGCAAAGGGTTTATTGCAGAGCGTCTACAAAGGCACTTTACGCGAAAGGTAAGGTGCCTTTATTGTGTAAGTAATAAAAAAGAAGTGCAATACATCTCGCACTTCTCTTGTACTTGAGCGAATACATAACTGTTATTTTCCGCTCAACCTTTGCATTAATTTTTACCTAAATCGACAATAATGGGAAGTTCTTGTTCAACAAAACGCTTTATTTCTTCAGCGCTGGTCATATCCATAACCGCTTGAGCAATACGTTGTGCTTGCTGCTTGGTAAGCTGGCTTATCAAAAAGCGGGCAGGCAAAATGGCACTTGCGCTCATACTAAATTCATCCAGCCCCATTCCCAACAATATGGGTATTGCCGTTAAATCTCCAACCCATTTGCCCTCTCTATGCGCCGCCGTAATCACGCCTTGTATCAAACGCAAAACCGCTGGGTTAAATGGTTGATAGAGATAAGATACCTTTTCATTCATACGATCAGCCGCCATGGTATATTGCACTAAATCATTTGTCCCGATACTAAAGAAATCTACTTCCTTCGCAAATTGATCAGCAAGTACAGCCGCAGCGGGAATTTCAACCATAATACCCACTTCCATATTGGCATCAAACGGAATATTCTCCCTTATCAACTCTTGCTTAACCGCTTCCAACACCCGGTCCGCCGCTCTCAATTCTTTTAGCGTAGCAATCATGGGATACATTATTTTGATGTTCCCATAGGCACTGGCACGCAAAATCGCCCTAAGCTGTGTCTTGAAAATTTCAGTGCGGTCAAGACAAAACCGAATTGCCCGATATCCTAAAAACGGATTCAGTTCCTCAGGCATATTCATATATGACAGCTCTTTATCTCCGCCAATATCGAGGGTGCGAATGATTACCGGGCGTTTCATCCCAAACATCATTGCAACCTCTTTATAGGCCAAAAACTGTTCTTCCTCAGAAGGAAACTCGGTTTTACCCATGTATAAAAACTCTGTACGATATAAACCAATACCTTCCGCACCATTGGCTAGTGCCCCTCGGGCGTCTTGAGGATTTCCAATATTAGCACCAAGTTCTACCCGAATGCCATCTTGGGTAACCGTCTGCTCATTAACTAGCTTTACAAATTTTTTCTGTCTTGCCGCAAAAGCCTCCTGCTTGGCTTTATACTCCTCAATGATGCTGTCTGCTGGGTTTAGATACACCTTGCCCACATGGCCGTCAACAATTATCCAATCCCCTGCTGTAACCTTACTGACTATATTCTGAATCCCTACGACAGCAGGAATCCCCATGGAGCGTGCCATGATTGCCGAATGGGACGTACGCCCGCCAATCTCGGTTACAAAGCCGCTAACTTTAGCCGTATCCAACTGAACCGTATCCGAGGGTGTCAAGTCATGGGTAACAAGAACCACCTTTTCTGTGATATCTTCTAATGCAATTGACTTTTCCCCCAGCAATGCTTGCAGCAGACGACGGCTAACATCCTTTATATCGGCAACACGTTCGCGAAGATACTCATTATCGATACTCGCAAACATGTCTATAAATCGCACAGTAACTTCCTGCACTGCCGTTTCAGCATTGATTGCTTGATTTTTAATATTGTCTTTAATTTCTCCGATATACTCAGGATCTTGTAAAACCATAATATGGGCAGAAAATATGTCTGCCTGCTTGTCTCCGAGTTTTTGACGAGTCTTCTCCCGGATTTCTTCTACTTCTTGAATGGCTTGGCGAACGGCTTGTTCAAAACGCTGTATTTCTGATTCTATATCACGTACTGAAAGGTTTTTCTTAACTACCTGTAATGCTTGATTTTGAATTAACCAAGCCTTGCCGATGGCATATCCTGAAGCAGCTGCAATTCCCTTATATTCCATCGTCTCCCGACTCCCCTTTTAGTCGCTGATTGATTCTAAAAAATCACAAATGGCGTTCAGCGCCTCAGCTTCTTTTTCTCCTGCCGTAATAACAGTCACTTGATCATTATGTCCAATGCCTAAAGCAAGTACATTCATAATACTTTTCGCGTTAACTTTTTTCCCGCTTTTGCCCAAACTTATTTCACAGGGAAACGCACTTGCCTTTTGCACAAGTATAGCCGCCGGCCGTGCATGCAATCCTGTAGCGCTTTTAATGGTCACCGTTCTTTCCACTATTCATCATCCCTTCTCTGTAATAAAATGCATCTTATTTCCCAGCTTGTCCGGCAATAACCTGAAACCCAAATTCATCAACTAATTGAGAAACATTTAACACTGTAAACCTCCGATTTTGGGGGTACGATTCATTTACTTAGGGAAACTTCAAGCTTTTGTCCGCGTTTCACATATTTTCCTTCCGGCACGGTAACCGTTTCGCCTGAAAGATTCGTAAAGATAATCGGCGTGATCGTGGAAGGTGCTTTCGCTTTCACTACATCCAAATCAACGCTGAGCAGCGGCTGCCCGCTTTTTATTTTATCGCCCACATTGACAAGCGTAGTGAAACCTTCTCCCTTTAAGTTCACAGTATCTATGCCAAAATGGATAATCAGCTCTAAACCGTCATCAGCCGTAATACCGACAGCATGTTTGCTATCAAGTATAATGCTCACAGTTCCGTTAACTGGTGATACAACTTGTCCATTGGCAGGCTCAATGGCAAATCCATCACCCACTATTTTTTGCGAAAATACTTGGTCAGGAACTTTACTGAGACTCAAAATTTTACCATCCAGCGGCGCAACAAAGCCATCAATTGACTTACAGTTCTTGGATGCTGCCGGCAGTTGGTCAGTATGCAAAACCGCCTCAGGCGTTGCCGCAGCCATAGGGGATTTCCCCGCAATAATATTTGCAATTTGTGTCTTTAACTGATCCGACTTGGGTCCAAAAATAACTTGCAAATTGTCGCCCACTACCATTACGCCGGATGCGCCCAGCTTTTTCAATCTGTCTTTATCGACATTGTCGATGTTTTTTACACTCACACGTAAGCGGGTAATACAAGCATCCAAGTGAGTAAGATTTTCTTTTCCACCCAAGGCCTGTAATACTTCTGCCGCTAAGCTTACATTTGTCTCAGCCTTAGCATCCATATCCTCCGCTTGTTCGTCTTCTCTGCCAGGAGTCTTGAGATTCCAGGTGCGAATGGCAAACCGGAACCCTAAGTAATAAATCACAGAGAAAACCAAACCGACTGGAATAACCAGCCACCATGCGGTACGATTGGGAATAACACCAAACAGCAAATAGTCAATTACACCGCCGGAGAATGTCATGCCTATTTTTACATGTAAAATATCCATGATCATAAATGACAAACCGGCAAATACCGCGTGAATACCAAACAATATGGGAGCTATAAACAGGAAGGTAAACTCGATTGGCTCGGTAATGCCGGTTAAGAAAGACGTCAACGCCGCCGAACCCATGATACCGGCAACAGCAGCTTTTTTCTCCGGCCTTGCCTCATGATATATAGCAAGCGCCGCTGCTGGCAGGCCAAACATCATGAATGGGAATTTGCCTGTCATAAATGTACCAGCCGTAAAAGGAACGCCATCCTTTAACTGTGCAAAAAAAATACTCTGGTCACCATTGACAATTTGACCGGTTTTGCTAACATACTCCCCAAATTGATACCAAAACGGATTATAGAAAATGTGATGGAGTCCGAACGGAATCAGGGAGCGTTCAATTACGCCGAAAACAAATGCCGCGGCAGTTTTATTGGTATCAATCATATTGTGTGAAAACAAGGTAAGCCCCTGTTGTATGGGTGGCCAAATAATAGTCATCGCAATCCCTAAAAGTAACGCGGCCGCAGCGGTGACAATGGGTACAAACCGTTTGCCGGCAAAGAAACCCAAATAAGAAGGTAATTCAATATCATAGAATCTCTTATAAATTTGGGCAGCCATAATGCCAACAATAATACCGCCAAAGACACCGGTTTGAAGCGTGGGAATACCCAGCACATTACTGTATGCCGGATTGGCTCCAACCACCATATCAGCAGTAATACCAACTACCAGCCCCATAGTTACATTCAAGATTAAGAAGCCGACAATAGCCGCCAATCCGGCAACACCATCACCGCCAGCCAGCCCTACAGCTACACCAACGGCAAATATCAGAGAAAGATTGGCAAAGATAATATTGCCACCCTGTTCCATTACTTTGGCAAAAGCTTGAATTACTTGATTCTCCAAAGCCGGAATTACACTAATGGCTGCCGGATTTTGCAAAGCATTACCGATAGCCAGCAATATTCCCGCCGCAGGCAGTAACGCAACCGGAAGCATTAAAGATTTACCTACTTGCTGTAAAACACCAAATGATTTTCTTAACATTGTTTTCTGCTCCTCTGTCCTTAGTTTAATCAGAAAATTGGTTTTTAAACGACTCATAGTCAAAATTCATAGCCACTCATTTCTTGATTAAGAATAAAATCAGCACAACAAGGATACACTTTGAGCAAACAATAGGACTATACTAACTATAATTTCCGTAAAAAACCGTACTCATTTGCTAATTCGTGTATCACGACATGTTAGCAAATAAGTACGTTTTTTTACTTTTTTACTTTAAAAAATATTTGAAACTATGCTAGACATTTTATAGCGCTAGTTAACAAAATAACATTATTTTAATTAAACATAAAAATTAACAAGAATTATTACACTAAAATTTAGATAATTTTAATAAATTGACATAATTAGTTAATTTTCGACAAAGCCATCAATATACAATATTATTATAAAACTATACATCAGAGGTTTAACCCAAGAAAAATATGTCTCATCCATTCCTTTATACATTCAACGCTAAAACGTACTTGCGTAAAGGAAGCTATAAGGCATACTTGCGCAAGCGTTTATTTTTTAGGTTCTTTGTCAAATGTTGGGGTAAAGCATAAAGTGTAGTGGAGCAGGGGA
>NZ_JBYKYF010000127.1:8275-8705 GCF_057736855.1 Sporomusa sp. | reverse complement strand
TATTTTGTTCACGGATATTCAAAGACTGCCGATTTAGGAAAGGAGATAGAACATGAAAAAACGCGAAACAGAAAAAATCGTTGAAATTTCCGGCCGTAAATTTAAAATCGAGAAGTTTGATGCTTTAACCGGTAGCTATATTGCGTTTACCTTGGCGGAGAAATTCCTCCCCATGGGGCTTGAAGCTAAAGCAGGTCTTGTGAATATGCCGAAAAACCGGACTCTGCTGTCGCGGGAAGAATTCACACAGCTACAGAAAGACTGCCTCTCTGTGGTCAGTGAAATTCTGCCCGCTGGCGCAAGACCGGTAATTGCCGAGAACGGCCTGTGGGGAGTAAATGACATTGCAAAGGATACGCGCCTGGTGCTCCTACTTACTATTCACGCTCTGGCGTTTAATATTGCCAGTTTTTTCGACGGCGATGGCCTG
>NZ_JBYKYF010000127.1:0-8265 GCF_057736855.1 Sporomusa sp. | reverse complement strand
CGCCAACATCGTCGGGTATGCCTACGCACCCGTAGCTGCCGGGATGTGGAAACAACATGAGGTATGGGATGGTACGTACACGTTGGATGATTTGATGGATGCCCATGAGATTCTGGCTGTCAAAGAAGAAAATCGTCGTCGGGCAGAAGAGTATGCTGAGTATATGAGGGGGCTGAACCAGTGATAGGCGAGATCATAAAAGAATATCTGGTCAGTCTAGGCGTTAAAGTTGACAAACCTGGTTTTAACCAGATGCAAACCACATTGAACCAAACCAGTGGGGTAGTAACCTCTGCTACATCCGGATGGGCAAAAGATTTTGTTAAAGCAGGGGCTATCATTAGTACAGCGCTGGCCAGTGTGTCAGCGTCTATTGCTGGTGTCATGACGGCGGTGGCTAAGCATGATCTGGCTATGGAGAAGTATGCCAGTAGTATGTTGGTATCAAAAAGCGCAGCGATGGAAATGAAAATGGCTATTGACGCCCTGGGCGAATCCATCCAGGATATTCAGCTTACTCCGGAACTGATGGACCGATACAGGGCGCTGGTGGCCGATGGGCGCAGCATGAAAGTCGGCGGCGATTATGAGGGCACAATGCGGAATTTCCGCGACCTTATATTTGAGTTTACCCGATTAAAGCAAGAAGCCAGCTACGCCCTGCAATGGGTTGGGTATTATCTCATGAAGCACCTGGCGAAACCGCTGGCTGATGCCAAGAAATCATTCAAATCCTTTAATGACGGCATAATAAAAAACATGCCCGTGTGGACAGAGAAAGTCGCACGGGCATTGGTCTATGTAATCAATATTGGTAAGCACTTCTTGGATTTGCTTAAGGCTATCGGCAAAACTGTATACGAGGTATGGGACTCATTTCCCCGGGGGATTAAAATTGCTACGGCTGCACTAGCCGGATTTTTTATGCTCTTACGGGCGTCACCGCTTGGTAGAATGGTAGCCTTGTTTAGTTCTCTGCTCTTGTTAGTGGATGACTATTTTGGCTACATGGAAGGCAAGCAGGCTGCCATGGGCGCCACCTGGGATAAACTGAATAGCGGCCTTAAAGAAGCAAGGAAGTATGCTAAGCAACTGGGAGTAGCTCTGTCAAAGACATGGAAAGAGCAAAAACGGTTTTGGGACGAACTGAAAAAGTCGAAAGGCTACGCACTATTCCTGAAGATCCTAAACGACCTTTTTGAGTTTATGAAACAGACCCTGGAGACGCTGGTAGATCTGCTGGGTACGGCCTTCGGTGAAATAGGCAAGGCTATTGTTAGAAATGGCGTGCTTGATTCGTTTAAGAACATGTTTTACGAAATAGGCAAGGCCATTGATGACGTGTTGAATAACTTGACCGCCGTCATGAAACAGTTAGGATTACTGTCCAGTGATTCCAGATACAAAGGCTTCTGGTCCTGGTTTGGGGATGAACTCAGCCGGCAGTTGAAACGGCTTGCTGATTTTGGTTCTATCCTAGCAAAGTTGGTGCAGCTGAATGCCGCCTTAATGAGTGGCGAGTTTAAAAAGGCTGGTGCTATTAGCCGCTCAATTCTTGGGGACGTAGGCAGTATTTTTGGCTCTTATTTTGATGATGGGAGCAAGGCGGAGGCTAGCAGTTATCAGAACGGTAAAATAGAAGGGCTTAGTGCTGAGGAGCAGGAAGCAGAGCCGTATATCCAGGATGCCGCAAAAGAATTTAATGTTGATCCAAACTTGCTAAGAGCTTTAGTTAAAGCGGAATCCAACTTTAATCCTAATGCCGTTTCGCCCGTGGGGGCTCGTGGCTATGCTCAGTTAATGCCTGAAACTGCAAAAGGGTTAAAGGTGGATATAGATGATCCTCGTGATAACATTCGGGGTGGAGCTAAATATCTAAGGGAACAGCTAGACACTTTTAATAACAATGTTGAATTAGCATTGGCCGCTTATAATGCCGGGCCTCAGGCTGTAAAGGATTATGGATACACAATTCCTCCTTATAAAGAGACGGAAAACTATGTTTCGAAGGTATTGAGGTTTGCAGAAGAGTATCGAAATAGGATCGTATATAATTCACCGTCAGCAGATGTGCCAGCAGAAGAATCTATTAAAAATCCGCCCGATGGTATGCGGGAACCTACTTGGCGTGATAAACTTCAA
Organism: Sporomusa sp.; assembly: GCF_057736855.1. NCBI lineage: Bacteria > Bacillati > Bacillota > Negativicutes > Selenomonadales > Sporomusaceae > Sporomusa > Sporomusa sp. The sequence goes on along the minus strand of NZ_JBYKYF010000127.1, from coordinate 6,123 downwards.
AAATTGTGGCGGAATTTTTTTAGTCCTAATACTGATGATTCATCCGCAACTTCTCTTGTCCGTCCGTCATCTTATTTTGCGGGTGCTTTTGCAAATGCCGACCAAAACATTGTAAGTGCTTTAATACACGGTAAGGCACCTGCTTACGCTCAGGGATATGGAGGAAATATTATTCATGTAACTTATCAGGTAGATGTTGGTGGAGTACAAGTAAAAAATACCAACGCTTCCGCCGAAGACATCGGTAGGGAGGTTGGTAATAAAACAGCATCAAGTATACACGGTAGAGCTGAATACTTCAAAATGAACAGGGTGTTGAATAGAATACAAGTGTAAGAACAGGGTTAGACTTTCCCTGTTCTTATTATTTGCTTAGAATGTACTGATTGTTAAATTGTGTCCATCTCGTTGAACGCGAAATTGACCAGACCCCGCTAATTCTCCATCTACATGACATTTCCATGAATAGTCGCCGGGAGAAAGAATTAAACCTTTATAATCATAAGGCACGACTGAGATAACCCAGTTATCACTAGTTCCCTTGGAATTATAAAAATAAACTTTACCATCAGGAGTAGTTACTGTGAAATTAGCAGTATAATTAACATTGCTATTTTTGTTTATATCACCAAATTTATCACGTACTCCTATTTCAATTGAAAGATGTTGAGTGTATTGCCAATCGCGAGCGTTTGCCAAGCTTGTCCCCACACACATAACAACAAACAGCATCGCCAGCAACGCGACCCATAGTTTTTTCATAACATCACCCTTTTTTTTTATTACTATTATAACAAAATTTTACAAAAATATAAGATGGAGGCAAGGAAAATGGATGATAACGTAATTTTTTACGTGGATCCTAATAAGATAGTAGAAGCTAAACAAAAGATAAGAGAAGAAAGAAAAACGGGACATAATTTTCGTATCTCGATAACAGAAAAAGGAAACGAAAGATTAAACGAGCTTGTCCGCGAAGCAATAGAAACAGCACATCAAAAGTTTTTCAAGGAGGCTTATTGTGATAATGCTGGGCTTGTAGAGATTGGCCCGGATGCTTAAATTTTTTATATCAGAGTTTTAGTTTTATATGTTTATTCCCTTTGAAGGCGTTATCCAGCATAGCGCCAATGTCATTTTCAATTTTCTTTAAGGCATCAGGTAAATCATTTTTAAATGTAATTTGGGTACCGCAGTTGTCGCATGTCATACAAAATGAACTCTGTTCAAGGTGAGATTTTGATATTGAAATGTCGGCATTGCATTCAGGGCATTTAATATCCATTTTTCCTCCAATAGCATCCGGGCATATCTACATTTCGACAATAACCAATAAATTCCTATAATATCCTGTAAAGGATGTGATACCTTGGGCGTAAAAAAAGGCCTGTCCGTTGACGGCTACAACTATTTTTCAGACGTCCTATCTGGCGAAAAAAAGCCAAAATGGATGGACTTTTCTAAGCAAATTGCTAAACTCACAGGTAAATATGAACTGCTTAACCTGACAACCGGGATTGCTGGTCTAGAAAAATTTCTTTTCCGCACTCCTAAATGGCCTATAGGCGGTGTGTATTTTGACGGGATTATGCGCACAGAGCATGTTAGTCGGATAAGACCTACTCAGTACCCTGTTCAAACTGGTGTAATCATGACTGACCATGCTATCATTGAGCCTGCTGAGCTAACCATTGAAATCATGATGACAGATTGTCACACGAAGTCTTTCTCGTTTGGCAATCAATTTCTAGATTTAGCGTTTGAGCAACTAAAAAAGTTAAAGGCCTTTTCAAACTGGATACCAGTAGACAAGAGTATCCCTGCTGGTGAGGGCCGATCCGCTAAAACATGGATGATACTAAAGGCCATGCAGCTATCAAGGCACCCTATGGTAGTAGAAACACGGCTGCAAACATATAACAATATGCTGATTGAAGAATTGTCAGCGCCGGACGATGTGAAAACGTTGAATGCCCTAAAAGCCACTGTTCGCCTGCGGGAAATCATTGTGGCTAACGTAGCAGAAACTCAAACTAGTGCCAGGGTGGCAGCGTATAAACAAACCAACGGCGGCCAGGTGCCAGCACAGACCGACCCAGTAAATAAAACTAGCATCAAAGCGGGTATTGATGCGTTAGGGAAGGTGTTCAGGTAATGTTGTCGATAATTCCGATTCAGCCTATTCCCAACCGTATATTTAGCAGCAAAATTCCAATCGACGGCAAGAACCGCACCTTGCAATTTGAATTGCAATACAACGAACTGGCCGAGTACTGGTTAGTAACGATTCGGGACGAAAATGGGAATGACCTCATCAGTTGTCTGCCAGTAATACCAGCGCAGAACATCTTGGAGCAATATGAATATTTAGGTATCGGCAGCGCCTACATCGTACCGGCGCAGACAGTAAAAGAACAATGGCCGTCGTTGGAAACATTAGGCAGCACTTGGTATCTGGTATGGGGCGATACCGATGGAGGGGATTTAAGTGGCTGATGAGCGCGTTGGCAGATTATATGGCCGAAAATGGAAGGTAACAATATTTAAGCCCGCTTACAAGACTACAAAAAGCGCTGACGGTACAACATCCATTACTGCGCGAGATCCAGAGCATGATATTGCCGTAGATGTATCTCTTCTACGTTGTGTTTTTAGGGTAGAGGAAACCTATGAAACACATGTCGCTGTTTGTACTTTAGAAGTCTACAATATGAACCCTACTGCCGAAGGCGATATTATTCGGGAAGGATTCCAAATATCCATAGAGGGTGGTTACGAGGAAGGCCAGTACGGCGAAATCTTTACTGGTGATATTGTACAGGTGATTCGCAACCGAGAAAACGGTGTTGATTATAAGCTGGAAATTTTGGCGCTTAGAGGTAGTTCCTCGTTTGATCTAAACCATGCAAAATGCAGTATTGCAGCAGGCAGTAAACCGCGAGATATTATTGATGCTCTGACTCGGAATGCACGACAGCCCATTGCTATTGGCGAAATCAGTCCTAATCTCTCTGACCAGGCATTACCAAGAGGTAAAGTTTTATTTGGTACACCTAGTCAGTATTTGCGGGATATAGCCTTGGGCAACGACGCCTACTATTGGTCTGGGAATGATGGGAAACTAATCGTCAAAAAGACGCAGGATGAAATCCCTACTGACCAAGTGTTAGTCTTGACGCCCGGTAATCCAAATGCCAATGTAGCCGCTACAGGGCTAGTCGGCACACCTCAGTACAGTGATGACGGCATACACATCAAAATGCTGCTTGATTGCCGGGTAAAACTCATGTCGCTGATTAAAATTGACAATGAGTGGATCCGTAAATCTTTACTCAGTCTAAATGTCGGTGGAAATAATAACAAACTAGCCCAGAAAAACCAGTTTGACGAAGATGGCGAATATTTAGTGTCAAAACTTATTCATCAGGGAGACACCTTCGGCGATACATGGATAACAGAAGTCACAGGTATTGGCCGGAATGGTAAATTACTGATCTCTCAGGAAACGGCCAATGATTATACAAGGTGGTGATGAAATGCCAAAGTCAAACGAACGAACTCAGGACACTGTAGAACTCTATCAGCGCTTCCGGGATGCGATTCAAGCAGGCTTGCGAGTGGCGGCACCGGGAATTCTCCAGTCTGTAGACTACGAAAAACAAACTTGTACAGTGCAGTTGGCTATCCGGGAACGATTAAATTTTAATGGCAATCTGGAATGGGTGGAGATACCACCGCTCCTGGATGTGCCATTTTTTATATATTCCGGTGGAGGGTATTGCCTTACATTACCTGTACAGCCTGGGGATGAATGCCTGGTAGTCTTCGGCGACAACTGTATGGATGCTTGGTGGCAGTCGGGTGGTGTGCAAAACCAAATTGAGCGCCGACGACATGACCTGTCTGATGGTTTTGCTATTGTTGGTTTTCGCAGTCAACCAAACGTAGTGAAAAACTACTCACCCAATACACTGCAACTCCGAAACGCGGCTGGAACTGCCTACATTGAGATCGCAGGTGACAATATCAATATCATCGCAAGCGGAAATGTAAAAATTAATGGGGCGAGAATTGACTGGAACTAAGGAGGGATTAGTATGCCCGGCATTGTACGACTTGGCGATTTATCCGCAGGACATCCGCATTGTTACCCTGCAAGACAAAATATTGAGGCTAGCCCGAATGTATTCTGCAATGGTCGCGCAGTCCATCGGCTTGGTGATGCCTGGGCTACCCATGGCGCTTGCCCAGACCACTCACCTCATGGCGGCATGGCCAGCAGTGGGAGTAGCACTGTATTTGTAAATGGCCGACCTGTTTGCCGTATCGGGGATGCTATCTCTTGTGGTGACACGATGGCTGAAGGCAGCGACAACGTATTTGCGGGGTGATTACATGATTTATCGCAAGCTTGACGAAGATGACGATTATACTTTTGGCCGCAACCAAAACAACTATATTAGTGGCGCTGCTGCCGTTAACCAGGCTGTAGTAACCCGACTCAGACAGCTCATTTACGAGTGGTGGGAAGACTTGGAGGATGGGATACCGGTCTGGCAAAAAATCCTGGGCAACCGCGATAAGCAGGAAGCTGAACGGATTATCCGAGAACGAATCCTGAAAACCAAGTATGTCAAAAGCCTTTTGGCGTTTGAGGTTATTTGGGATAACAAAAAACGGACGTTCACGATCCAGGCGTCCGTTGATACCGAATTCGGCCAAATCGAAATAAACGAGGTGATTTGATGGCCTATTTTGCACCTTATATTGATGACTCAGGTTTGCATATTCCGTCCTATATTGACATCCGCGACGACCTAATTGCCAAGTTTAAACAGATATACGGCCAAGATATCTACCTAGACAATGATAGCCAGGACTATCAAATGATATCGGTGTTTGCATTAAAAACATACGACACCATGCAGTTGTTGCAAATTGTTTACAACAATCGCAGCCCGAAAACCGCAGTAGGTAGCGCCCTGGACGGTATTGTAAAACTGAATGGTATCAAACGCAAAGCAGCAAGTTATAGCACCTGTGTCCTTACCTTAACAGGCACGCCGGGGACTGTTATTACTAACGGTGTAGTTGAGGATGATGCCGGTATTAAATGGAACCTGCCGATAATGGTCACACTGGGAAGCGATACTCACCAGGTTAGTGCAGTATGCGCTGAAATTGGTGCAATTGAAGCTGCTCCGGGTACAATTACAAAAATCGTAACGCCGACAAAAGGTTGGATAAGTGTTACAAATACTGTGCCAGCAGTTCCAGGCGCTCCGGTAGAGACTGACGAGGAACTGCGATTGCGACAGTCTCTTAGTGTTGCTATTCCCAGTCAGAATATGTTAGAGGGAACCATTGCAGGTATTGCCTCAGTTGCTGGAGTTAAACGGTATAAAGTATATGACAATGACAGCAATGTTACTGACTCAAACGGAATTCCCGGACACAGTATTGCTGCAGTAGTGGAAGGTGGTCTTGACGCCGAAATTGCCGAGCAAATTTATTTGCGTAAAGGACCTGGCGGTGGCACTTATGGAGATGTAAGCGCCGAATACGTCAATTCAGACGGACTGACAACTGTCATTCGCTTCTTCCGTCCAGTGTATGTGCCAGCAGCCGTTGAATTGACAATTAAAAAGAATACCGGTTATACCTCCGAGATTAAAACACGCATCGGGAAAGCAATCGAAACCTATATTGAAAATCTGGACATCGGTACTGATGTTACGATAACTGGGATTCTTGCCGCAGCCCTATCGGTCATTGATAACTTGTCCAAACCTCCGTTTTCTGTTGTTTCGCTGAAAATTGGTCGCCAAGGTGATACGTTGGTCAATGAGGATATTGCGATTGCATTTAAAGAAGTCGGCGAAGTAGGTAGTATTACTGTCACGGAGGTGTAGTCATGGCACTTAAAGACCGATATCTGAATCTTATTAGTAGCCAGCATCGAGATAAACCCAAATACATGGCCATGCTATCAGCACTCTTGCAACCGAGCGAGGATATTTTTGCTATTGGGGTTTACTTGGATGATGAATTTGATCTGGATAATGCAGTAGGTGCCCAGCAGGACATCATTGGCCATATTGTTGGTCAGGAGCGGACGCTACC
>NZ_JBYKYF010000126.1:0-8724 GCF_057736855.1 Sporomusa sp. | reverse complement strand
GAGGCTGCGGCAAAATATTTACAATGGCCCTCATTGCCTGGGCATGCTGAACTTAGGGAAGCCATTGACAAGGTACTAAGGTATAATCAGCTAACAGACGCTTCAGTACGTCTGACATTATCCAGAGGAGTTGGGACACCGCGTCCTGATCCTAGCAGCTGTGGTCGACCGTCCGTAATGGTGTTTGCTTCCCCATTGCCGCCGCCGCTGCCGCCGGAAGGCTGGCGTATTGCCACTGTTACGCTGCGGCGTAATCTATCTTCGCCTTTAGTTGGAATTAAGTCGGCTAATTATCTTGACAATATTCTGGCGAAACAAGAGGCGCAAGCGCTGGGGGCTCAGGAGGCCCTGATGATTAATACTAATGGATATGTGGATGAAGGGTCGATGAGCAATATCTTTTTTGTCACTTCAGGCAGGTTAATTACACCAGATGAGGATAGCGGTATTTTGCCTGGTATAACCAGACGAACAATAATTGAACTGGCACTGCAGGCCAAGATTCCGCTTGAAATCAGGCAAGTCACCCTAGAAGAGCTGAGTAAGGCCGACGAGATGTTTTTAACAAGTTCGGTTATGGAAGTGATCCCGGTAGCAGCGCTTGATGGGCGATGGCGCAGCAAAAAACCGGCAGCACCTGGGACAGTTACCTGTATGCTGCAAGACATGTATCAGGAACTTGTCAGGAAGGAGTGAGGCTATGGATGCGCTCAAAGGAACCAATAGCTATCAGGTTGTCAAAATTCGTGGGCGGGATGTCACCATTGCCGTAGAACCTGTCGTGGAGGAGATACCACTTACCATATATCTAAATGGTAGCGAACTGGTGACAATGCTAGCTGCTGCCGGTGAGGAAGAGTATTTGGTAATAGGCTTTTTGGCTACTGAAGGTATTATTCAAACAGTGAGCGATATCAAGACGCTGGACATTAACACCGTACAGGGCCTGATCCATGTTACCACAGTATCTGGTGAGACAGTGGCTGAAAAGAAATTTTTAAAACGTTATCTTACCGCTTGCTGTGGCAAAGGGAGGAGTGCCTTCTATTTTGAAAACGATGTATTAACCGCCAAAATGATAAACAATGATATAACTATCACTTTGGAAGAAGCCATGCGTTACTCCGAGCTACTGGAAGCCGCCTCAGAAACGTTCCGAATTACTGGCGGCGTTCATGGCGGCGCTCTGGCGGCAGCAGGCCAATTGGTTTGTTGGAGCCAGGATATTGGGCGACACAATGTATTTGACAAATTGTACGGACGATGTCTGGTGGAAGGCATTAGCACTCATGACAAAGTCCTGGTCTTCTCCGGCCGGGTATCTTCTGAAATACTGCTAAAAGTCAGCAAAATGAATGTACCGATTATCATTGCCCGTTCAGCACCTACCAGTCTGGCGATTGATATGGCAGAGGAACTTGGGGTGACAGTCATTGGCTTTGCCAGAGGCGATCGCATGAATATCTATACTCATCGAGAACGGGTTATCGGTCTCTAACCGTCGTAGCAGCAATGAGTATGCAGGAGGAAAAATAATTGGCATTCAAAAAAGTACGAATCGAAGACGCTGTTGGTATGATTCTTGGACATGATATGACCAAAATTGTACCCGGAGAATATAAGGGTCCTGCTTTTAAAAAAGGGCATATTATTCGCGCGGAAGATATACCGCATTTACTCAAGATAGGTAAAGAGCATATTTACCTGCTTGAGCTAGGAGATAATCAGATTCACGAAAACGAGGCTGCTGAGCGGCTGGCATTGGCGCTAAGCGGTGCGAATACTTATATTAGCGAGCCGGCAGAAGGAAAGGTTCATATTATTGCTAAACAGGATGGACTACTGAAAGTAAATCGTACAGCAGTAACCAGAATTAATTCGGTTGACCAGATTGTTTTTTCTACGTTACATGGAAATTGCTTGGTAAAGGCCGGAAAAATTTTGGCCGGAGTAAAAGCGGTGCAATTAACTATAGAACGCCATATTATCGAGACAGTGGAGACGATAGCTAGCGAATATCAGGATATTGTAACTGTAAAGCCATTACAAGCATTAAAAACAGGAATTATTATCACAGGAAATGAGGTTTTTTATGGGCGCATTCAGGACGGATTCGGTCCAGTACTACAACGTAAGATAGCACATTACCAAGCAGAATATATCGGTTCTACATTTACGCCTGACAATACGGAGAAAATCATGCAAGCTATTTTTGATCAGGCCGAGTCTGGAGCCAAAGTTATTATTGTTAGTGGAGGAATGTCAGTTGACCCTGATGATGTGACGCCAGATGCCATCCGCGCAACCGGCGCAGAGATTATTACTTACGGTACCCCCGTGTTACCGGGAGCTATGTTTATGTTGGCCTATCTTGACAACATTGCTATACTTGGCTTACCGGCCTGTGGTATGTTCTCAAAAATAACGGTATTTGATTTAGTATTTCCCCGAATACTTGCAGGTGAAAAATTAAGCAAACAGGATTTTGCTGAGATGGGATATGGCGGTCTCTGTATGGGGTGTAACGAGTGCTCATATCCCTGCTGCCCGTTTGGAAAGTAGAGGAGAAATATATCTATGGTATTGCCGGCTATGCACTGATTGCGGAAGAAGTGGCTAATGCAACTCCGGAGAATCCGGTGACGTTAAAGCAATTTGAATATAATCCGGCGGATGAAGCTTCTGACAAGCTTGTGGTTGCTGGCACTGACTGTCGCATTATGACCGTTGTCCTTGTATCGCCAGCCGTTACTGGTGTAGTGCGTTTGGTAGATACGGTAGTAAGTCATCGAGAGCAGGTTATCGGAATTTAACATTCTTGTGTGAAAGCTATTGGTAACATGGGTAGAAACTTTAACAATCTGATCTTTTTTTTGAAAAATCAGTAAAATTATCCTGAGTATTCATAAATTTGAGCTAAAGTGCAATATGTAGGGACTGAGTTGAAAAAAATTCCTGGTTTTACCGTTTGGAAAAGCAGGAATTTTCTTTAATTACTGGAATAAATCATATTAGAATATATTTTCACAAAGTTTAGATTACTTTTTGACTGCCGTGGCTTGTCAACGAAAGCGAGGAACATATGGAGACATCATTGTCCTTTGTGGTAGGCGACAAAGAGAAATGTAAGCGTTGTTTAACTTGTCGTGTTGCATGTCCTAGCGGTGACATTAATTTTGTGCCGTTCCAAGAAAAGAATGGCAGGCTTATTTTTTGCCAACAACGGGGAAGGGGTTACCCGGAATGTATCTGTAGCGCTTGCTTAGCATCAGATATACCGCCGGCCTGTATTGCTGCTTGTCCGGAAAAAGCTCTTAAAATTGTCAATGTCCGCCAAGAGCGAAAAAGCAAAAACCAGCAGGCAGTAATTTATTTATATAAATATTGGGGGGGAAAAAGAGGTCATGGATAGTGTTTTAACAACTTGTCCCTATTGCGGAACAGGTTGTACCTTCTATTTAAATGTAAAAGATGGTGAAATTGTTAGTGTTACTCCAAATAAGGATAATGCGGTGAATGATGGCATCCTGTGTCTGAAAGGTCATTTCGGATTTGATTTTGTTCATCATCGTGACCGTCTGACACAGCCACTTATTCGCAAAAATGGAAAATTGACTGAGGCGACCTGGGAAGAAGCTCTCAATCTGGTAGCCAAGAAATTCAGCGAAATAAAAAGCCAATATGGTGGAGACAGTATTGCCGCGTTTAGTTCGGCGCGCTGTACCAATGAAGAAAATTATCTTATGCAAAAATTTATGCGCGCAGTAATCGGTACTAACAATGTTGATCACTGCGCTCGTCTTTGACATGCTCCCACGGTGGCTGGTCTAGCCACATCATTTGGCAGTGGTGCAATGACAAATGCCATTAGCGAAATTAAAACAATGGGACCGAAAGATTTAATATTTGCTATCGGCACAAACACCACAGAATGCCATCCCATCATTGGTATTCGCATGATGGAAGCTAAAGCGCGCGGTGTAAAACTTATTGTCGCCGACCCGCGTGAGATTGAATTGGCCAAAGCTGCTGACATATGGTTGCAACAAAAGCCGGGAACTGATGTTGCGTTACTGAATGGCATGATGTATGTTATTTTAACCGAAGGATTGGCTGATACCCAATTTATTCAGTCTCGTACCGAGAATTTTGATGCTTTCAAGGAAAAGGTAATGAAATATCCACCAGAATATGCTGAAACCATTACTGCCGTACCGGCTGAAAAAATCCGTCAGGCAGCTCGGCTATTTGCGCAAGCGGAGAATGCAGCTACTTACTATACAATGGGTATTACCCAGCATACATCTGGTGTTGACAATGTTCTATCGATTGCAAATTTAGCCATGTTGACAGGTAATATGGGTAAGCCAAAAGCTGGTGTTAACCCGCTAAGAGGTCAAAACAACGTACAAGGTGCCTGTGATATGGGGGCATTGCCTAATGTTTACCCCGGTTATCAACCAGTTACCGATCCGGCGATTCGGGAAAAATTCGAAAAAGCCTGGAACGCTACATTGAGTGATAAGGTGGGGCTGACAATACCGGCAGTATTGCATGCTATCGAAGAAGATAGGGTTAAAGCGCTATATGTGTTTGGGGAAAACCCCATGCGCAGTGATCCGGATATCAACCATGTAAAACATTGTCTGGAACATGTAGAGTTTTTAGTGGTTCAAGACATCTTCCTGACAGAGACCGCCGAAATGGCTGATGTTGTCTTGCCTGGCGCCTCGTTTGCTGAAAAAGACGGTACTTTCAGTAATACCGAGCGACGGGTTCAACGGGTAAGAAAAGCGGTAGAACCCAAGGGAAATAGCCGTCCAGATTGGCAGATATTTGTCGGTCTTATGAAAGCCATGGGGTATCCTGCTGATTATGCTACTCCAGAAGATATATTTGAGGAGATGCGTAAGCTTACACCTAGTTATGCCGGTATTTCATACAAACGGCTTGAACAGGGTGGTATTCAATGGCCGTGCCCATCAGAGGATCATCCTGGTACACCAATACTGCATGTTGGTAAATTCAGCCGCGGGTTAGGTAAATTCTCGGCCGTTGATTATCGTGATCCGGCAGAATTGCCTGATGAGGAATACCCGTTTATTCTTACCACTGGTCGGGTAACTGCACATTATCATACCGGTACTATGACCCGGCGTAGTTGGGGACTAAACAAGGCGCATCCGGAAGAATCCTTGGAAATTAACCCAGTAGACGCAGCTCGGTTGGGGATAGTTGATGGTGAACGAATACGTGTGTCCACCCGCAGGGGGAGCTTGGTAACTAAAGCTCAGGTTACCAACAGGGTCTCACCGGGATTAACCTTTATTACCTTCCATTTTACGGAAACGCCAGGTAATATACTCACGAACAGCGCCACTGACCCGGTGTCGAAAACTCCGGAATTTAAGGTATGTGCCGTGAAAGTGGAGAAAATTAGTTAATCTTTGAATCATCAAGCAAGTAATAGTTTACAACAGTGTGACTTTGTGTAAAGAACTAGCATTGTGTATTTTGTATAAGTTGAGATTAGTTTAGTACCTGGCTAGGGTGGACGTCATATGAACAAAAGCAAGTTTCAAACCATAACTCCGGTTATTCTGGCTGGGGGTAAAAGCAGCCGAATGGGACGCAACAAATCGTTTGTGACTTTGGCCGGTAAATCATTAATTGAAATCGTATTAGATGCCGTGCTCCGTATTTTTCCTCAGCCGCCGGTGATCATCACCAATTCACCCGGTTTGTATGAATATCTTGGAGTTACCTTAGCAAGTGATATTTATCAAGATAAAGGCCCGCTGGCCGGAATTCATGCCGGACTCATGTATTCGTCCACCGCTTATAGTTTTGTTATTGGCTGTGATATGCCGTTTTTGGATGCAGATTTTATAAAATTTATGGTTGATCAGTTGGATAACGAACAGGTAGTAATTCCGCGTTCCGGCAAATGGGTGGAGCCGCTGCATGCTATATATGCGGCTAGCTGTTTGCCGATCATTGAGACCAAACTTAACCAGGATATATGTAAAATCCAGGCTTTTTTTCCAGATGTCCTCGTTAAGTATATCGATGTAAATGAATATGGCCATGACATAAACTGTTTTGCCAATATTAATTCCCAGGCTGACCTTTTGGCGGCTGAAGCATTATATTCGAAGACCAATAAGTAGAGAGGAGGCCTATATAATGAGTACAAAAATTAATTCTTTTGTAGTCGCAGATCCAGCCAAATGTATCGGCTGTAAGGTCTGTGAAGTGGCCTGTGCAGTGAGCCACACTAACTATGGGGTGGTAACGGCTGGTACAATGGAGGATCCGATAATACCACGGCTGTATCTGGTAAAAACGGCTGAGGTAACAATGCCGGTTCAATGCCGCCATTGCGAAGATGCTCCATGTGCGAACGCTTGTCCAGTAGGGGCTATTCGGCAGGAGAAGAATGTTATTTTTGTTGATGAAAACAACTGTGTTGGCTGTAAAACCTGTATGATGGCCTGTCCCTTTGGTGCCATTGATTTGGTGCCCAAGTACGTCAAGGGGGAAGCAATCACTCAGCGTGTTCTTAAATCAGAAACCGATGACGGCTTGGTAGAAAAGGCTGTGGCCTATGCAAGCAAGTGTGATTTGTGCATAAGCCGTCCGGATGGGCCGGCTTGCGTAGAAAATTGCCCGGAAAAAGCACTTGAAGTAATTAAGCCTGCTGCACTCAAAAAAGAGCGCAATCTGGAAGCTGCTCTTAGCCTACTGGAATCAGTTAAAAAATTTATGGAGTAGCCCGAGCGGGCAAAGGAAGGAGAGGTGACTCAATATGTCAGCTACTGTTGGCGTTGTTCATATTGATCAAGAATTATGTACCGGATGCAGACGCTGTACTGAGGTTTGTCCGGTAGATGCTATTCAAGGTGTAGCCGGCGAACCGCAAACCATTGATACGGAAAAATGTTGTTATTGTGGTCAGTGTATCCAAGTGTGCAGTTCATATGCATCTATTTTTGATGATACAATTGCTCCCCGGGAACATAAAATGGCCGAACGAGGCTTACTCGACAGTGTTAAAGAGCCATTGTTTGCCGCCTATAATTTGGGACACAATAAACAAGTCAAACAAGGCTTGGCTGACCCCAATTTGTTTAGTATGGTGCAATGTGCGCCGGCTGTTCGTGTGGCTATTGCTGAAGAATTTGGCATGAAGCTTGGCAGCTTAACTCCTGGTAAAATGGCGGCAGCGCTCCGGCGTTTAGGTTTTGACCGGGTATATGATACCAACTTTACTGCCGACCTTACTATTATGGAAGAAGGTAGCGAGCTCATTGAGCGTGTTACCAAAAATGGCACATTGCCGATGTTTACTTCCTGTTGTCCGGCTTGGGTGAAATATGTAGAACAAGAATATCCGGAACTCATAGATCATTTGTCGACCTGCAAGTCGCCACAGCAAATGGCCGGTGCCTTGTTTAAAACTTATGGCGCAAAAATTAATAATGTTGATCCGGCAAAAGTTTTCAGTGTATCGGTAATGCCTTGTACCTGTAAGAAGTTTGAATGTGATCGCCCTGAAATGGTTGACAGCGGTTTCAAAGATGTTGATTATGTTATTACCACTCGTGAATTAGCACAGCTTATTAAAGATGCTGGTATTGATTTCAAAAATTTACCTGATGAAGAGTTTGATAAACCGCTTGGAACCTATACAGGTGCTGGTACTATCTTTGGTGTAACTGGCGGCGTTATGGAAGCTGCTTTACGGACAGGATATGAGCTTATTACTAAACAAGCTATTCCTGAAATTAAACTCGATTTTGTTCGCGGTGGTGAAGGGGTAAAACGGGCTACCGTTAAAGTCGGTGATTTGGACTTAAAAGTAGTGGTGGTTTCTGGTCTGAAACATGTTAAACCGCTTATGGAACAAATCAAAGCTGGAAAAGCCGATTTCCATTTCATGGAGGTTATGACTTGTCCAGTAGGCTGTGTCAGTGGTGGTGGACAGCCTAAAGTGCTGTTGCCGAAATTGAAAGAGAAAGCTTATGAGAACCGTACTTGCTCGACCTATATCCATGATGATAACCTGGAGCTTAGAAAATCACACGATAATCCGGACGTGCAAAAACTATATGAAGAGTTCTTGATTGAGCCACTTGGTCATGAATCTCATCATTTGTTGCATACCAAATACACACCAAGGAGGTAGTTGGTATGAACAGTAATACCTTTGTCGTAGCCAATCCCCATAAATGTATTGGCTGCAAAGCGTGTGAAATTGCCTGTGCGGTAGCGCATCTTGACACCAGTGTTGTTACTGCCGGTGCAATGGAAGCTCCATTCCTGCCGAGACTTAGTCTGGTTAGAACTTCAAAAGTTACTATGCCGGTGCAATGCCGTCAGTGTGATGATGCGCCCTGTGCTAACGTTTGTCCGGTTGACGCTATAACGCACCAAAGCAACAAGATTATAGTTGATACTGATAAATGTATTGGCTGTAAGACCTGCATGTTAGCTTGTCCGCTAGGTGCTATGGACATGGCTCCGGAACTCAAAAATGGCCAAACGGTGTATCAAGAAGGGTTGATGCTTGAGGGTGAAGAGCAGTTAGCCAAAGAAAAAATGGTTGCCCATAAATGCGACCTATGTGTGGGACGGGAAAATGGTCCGGCCTGTGCCGAAGTTTGTCCGGCTGGCGCCTTCATGGTTGTAAAACCTTCAGATATGAAGCAAACCATTAGGAAT